>NZ_JAPWAD010000020.1:0-49209 GCF_041432695.1 Pauljensenia sp. 27098_8_83
CGACGAGGCCGGGGTTCTTTTCGTCTATCGGGCGTCCTCAGAAGGATGCAACGGCGGTGACAGTGACGGGCACGTTGCCGCGCGTGGCCTTGGAGTAGGGGCACAGCTCGTGGGCGCGGTCGGCGAGGGCCTGAGCGCGGTCGAGCGGGGCACCGGGGATGAACACCTTGATGTCGGCGGTCAGGGCGAAGGAGTCGCCCTCTGGGCCCAGTCCGATCGTGGTGCGCACGACGGAATCGGTGGTGTCGATGCCCATTTCCTTGGCGGCCAGGCCCATGGCACCCTGGAAGCAGGCGCCGTAGCCCATGGCGAAGAGGGCTTCGGGGTTGGCACCGTCGCCAGGGCCGCCCAGTTCCTTGGGGGCGCGCATGATGTGGGTGATGCCGAGCGCGGGGACGGAGGAGGTGCCGGCGCGGCCGCCCGTGGAGTCGGCGGTGACGGAGTATGCGATCTTGCTAGGTGTATCCATGCCCCTATTTCACCACTAGGACTTCAGTCCCGCAAGGGGTTTGACACAAAGACAAGTAATTCCGCGCGCTCAGGGACGAGGCCGGGGCACGCCCGCAGGTCACGCGGCCTCAGGCGGTGAGGAAGTCGGCCTCGGGGCGGGCGCTCAGCGCCTTGGCGACGGCGCGGCGGAAGCGGTCGTTCATGGGCGGGAGCTGGTCGCCGCGGAAGAACGCGGTCTCGCTGTTTTCGCCGTCGGCGGGGTTGGGGTCGCCGCTCACCCACTGCGCTGCGAAGGCGACGTCCAGGTAGGTGGTGACATCTCCGTTGTCATAGGTGACGGGGCCGACGACCTCGACGGAGAGGAGGCGGCGCACCTCGATGCGCACGTCGGCTTCCTCGAGCGCCTCGCGGGCGGCCGCGACGGCGGGCTCCTCACCCGGGTCGACGATGCCGGTCACGGGGGTCCAGGCGCCGTTATCGGAGCGGCGCACGCACAGGATGTCGACAGCCTCGGGCGCGATGGGACGTTCCCAGTCGATGGGCGCGCATCCCGGGGCGGGGCACAGGATGACGACGGTCGTGCCGGGCATCCACAGGGGCGCGTGGCCGACGTGTCGGCGCAGCTCGAGGACGAAGTCGGGGGTAGCCATGGCCCTAGTCTACGGCGCTCACAGGAAGGACGTAATGATCGGCAGGAGCAGGATCTTGACGATGATCGCGAAGGCGAAGAGGGTCGCGTAGGCGGCCTCGATGCGCTCGTCGGTCACGCGGGCGTCGGCGGCCTGCAGGACGGCCGGCTGGCCGAGGAAGCCCGCGACGCCACCGGCGGCACGAGGCGCCGACAGGCCAATGAACTTCGCGCCGATCGCCTGGAGGGCGCAGCACACGACCACCATGACGGCGGCGAGGAGGGCGGCACGCCAGCCGTCGGGGCTGCCGAGCAGGCTCGCGAACTGCGGGCCTGCGTTCAGGCCGAGCGCTGCGAGGAAGAGCATGAGGCCGATCTGGCGGATCGTCAGGTTCGCGGCGGCGGGCAGGGTCCACACGAGCGGGCCGGTGCGGCGCAGCGCGCCGAGCAGCATGCCGACGATCAGCGGGCCGGCGGCGGCACCCAGCTGGAAGCCCTGCCCGCCCGGCAGTGGGAAGGACACGATGCCCAGAAGCAGACCCAAGACGAGGCCAATACCGAAGGCCATGCCGTCGACCTCGGCGACGCGGCGCTCGGAGTCGCCGAGCCACTCCGCGATATCGTCGAGCTCCTCCGTCGGGACGACGACCGCGACGTGGTCGCCGAGCTGGAGGTCGAGGTCGTCGCGGGCCAGGAGGTCCAGGTCGCCTCGGCGCACGCGCGTGATGACGGCACCGAAGCGCTTGGTGACGTTGAGTTCGGAGACGCTGCGGCCGGCGACATCGGGGTTGGAGACGACGATGCGCTCAAACGCCAGGTCGGAGCGGTCGTCCTCGAGGTTGTGGTCGAGGATTTCGCCGACGAGGGGCGCCGTGTCCTTGATCGACGCTGGATCACCGACCATGACGACGTGGTCACCGGGCAGCAGGTCCTCGCCCGGGGCGATCACCCTCGTGCGACCGTCGCGTCGCAGGTAGGACAGGCGCACGCGCTGCTCGCGCCACGCATCGATATCGCGGGTGTTGATCTGCTTGGTCACGTGCACGCTGACGGCCTCGAGGGACGCACCCGCCAGGGAGGGGGTGTCCTTGGGCCCCAGCCATTTCCTCGTCACCGTGATGGTCACGATGAGAATGCCGCCGATGACGCCGACCGGGTAACCGAAGGCGTAGCCAACCGCCGCGTTTGCGTCCCCCGTCAGGCGGGTGGCCGTATCGAGGGCGGGTGCGGCCGTGAGGGCACCCGTGAACAGGCCCGAGGTGAGACCGGCGGGCAGGCCGAGGAGGCGACCACCCGTCAGGGCAATAGCCGCGCCGACGATACACACGATCGTCGTCAGCGCGAGGAGGTTCGTCTGCTTACGCAGATCCTGGAAGAAGGTCGCGCCCGCGGAAATGCCGACGCAATACACGAAGAAGGCCAGTCCCATCGGCTGGACGATCGACATGTGCGTGCTCACGACCTCGGGGTGCAGCGCCGAAACGATGAGGCCCACGAAGAGCGCGCCGGCCGCACCGAAGCGCAGCGGGCCGATCCGAATGGCCCCAATCGCCGCACCCAACGCAACAACGACAAACAGTGCGAGCAGGGGTGAAGACGTGAATAGAGAGGCCATAGCTTTCAGAGTACCTGTCGCTCCCCCGGCGGTTCCCGCCGACTGTCACATTACCTGCGTTATGAACCTCACGGATTGGTTACACTGGTGCCAGAAACTGAAAGGACGGTCATGTCTCAACCAGCACCCGGATGGTACCCAGACCCCGCAGGCTCTCCCCGCCTGCGCTGGTGGAACGGTGGCATGTGGACCGAGCAGTACCAGCCGATGCCCACGCAACACCAAGCAATGCCTCAGCAGGGCATGCCTCAGCAGAGCTTCCCGCAGCAGGGTGGACCCCAACAGGGCGCACCGCAGAATTTCCCGCAGCAACAGGGATTCCCACAGCAAGGCGCGCAGCAGCAGGGCCGCCCGCAGCAGCAGGGCGCACCACAGCAGGGCTTCCCCCAGCAGGGATTCCCACAGCAAGGCGCGCAGCAGCAGGGCTTCCCCCAGCAGGGCGCGCAGCAGGCGAACGCCCAGAAGGGCCCTCACCTGCCGTCCAACAAGCAGGCGCCGACCGTCTCCTCGAATCCTTACGGCTCCGAACCCAGGTTCGACCAGCCACAGAAGGACGCGCGGGATAAGAAGGCCGGACAGACCAAGGACTCTACGACCTCCTCACGCTGGAAGATCGCGACAGTCGCAGCGTGGGTGGCCGTCGTCGTTTTCGTTGTGACGGCAATCATCGCGGGCACCTCCTACAGCCACGCACGTGCGGAGCTCGCACCCGCGGTCAGCGAACGTGACGACGCTCAGAGCCAGCTCGACCAGGCACAAAAGGAGCTTGATGAGGCCCAGAAGGAACTTGAGGAGTTAGAGAAGTGAGTTACGTTCCCACCCCCGCGCAGGCACCCACGCCACAGGCTTCAGGGTCCCGCAGCGGCATGAAAATTCTGACGATCATCGGCGCCTGCCTCGCCATCCTCTTTCTGATCCTCTCGGTTGTCCTGGGACTCGGTGCGCGTTCCACCCATCAGGCCGCCCGGCAAGCGCAGAGCGACGCCCAGTCCCTGCGTGATCAGGCCAAGGAAACGGAAACCGAGACGGCGACGACCCGCACCAAGATCACCGAGGCGACAAACAAGAAGGAAGCTCAGGCGTGGTGTGACGGTCTGACGAGCGCGAATGCAGATTTCGACTCACTTGACGCAAAGGCGCGAGAATACAAGAGCCTGACGGCGACACGCCACGAAGCCATCGGCAAGATTTGCCCGAAGAAAAAGGACTTTATCGAGGCGTACGCAAAAGACGCATCGCAGGACATGGTCAAGCCAGACACCCCCACCTGCTCGGCGGGGGCATCCTCGGCGACAATCACCGGATCCGTATCCGTTACCGGAACGAACCTGGCGGGCCTCTCGGCGTACGACGTCGGCGTCGAGTTCTACCTCGTCCCCGGCTCTACCATCAAGGGCTATCAGCCCTCGGACAAGCAGACGGTCACCGTCCCCGCGGGCGGATCAGCCTCGCTGACATCGACTGTGCCGTTGCCCTCCTTCGACTCGGGATCCTGCATCGTCCGCGCTGTCAGCATCTGGCCCAGCGGGGTCTGAGCAGATAGTTGCCCACCATCCCTGCGGCGACTAGACTTCCTGACCGTACCCTCGGTTTTGACACGACACGGGAAAGAGAACCACGATGAGCGAACCCGCGGAAGGCTGGTACGCCGACCCGACCGGTGCCGCGCAGCTGCGCTGGTGGGACGGTCACGCATGGACGCAGTACGTCGAACCCTACGAGGCGACCCCCGCGCAGTCTGAGACCGCCGAGGCGACCCCCGCGCAGTCTGAGACCGCCGAGGCGACCCCCGCCTACGACGAGGCCCCGTACTACGCTCAGCAGGAGCAGGTAGCGGCGAACGTGCCGACTCAGGAAGCTGCCGAGGTCGCGCCGATTCCCTCCCCCGAGGAACCCTCGTATTGGGAGGACTCCGTACCCGCCCCCTCCCCCGAGGAGACGTCGGCGTGGGAGGCCACCCCTGCCTCGTCGATGGACGAGGCAGGCGCCGCCCCGATCCCGATGCCCGACGAATCCGAGCCCTCCCAAGAGACCCCGAAGCGTTCGGGCACCCTCAAGTGGACACTCGGCTGCGTTGCCTCCTGGGCGCTCGTCGCCGTCTTTATCGCGGTCCTCGTTCTCGCGTGGTCCTATCTGGGCGCCAGCGGTCGCATCCACGATGACGCGAAGAGCCGCGCCGAAACCGCGCAACAGGAGCTCGACACCGCGCAGTCCACGCTCGCGGACATTAACCGCCAGATCGAGGAGGCCAACAAGTGAGCGCACCCGCACCACTGCGTGCAGCGACCGTCGCCGGAGCCACCCTCGCGGTCATCTTCATCATCCTGTCCGCCGTCGTCGGCGGCATCAACGTCTGGCGTTCGCATTCTGCGTCCAGCTACGAGGCGCAGGCCGAGCAGGCGCAATCCGAGAAGGCCGCGGTCGACCAGCAGATCACCGACGCGAAGACCCGCCTCGACGCCGCCAACGTCCACAAGGACGCCAAGGCGTGGTGCGATTCCGTCACCCGCGACACCGCCGCGTCGATCCGCAACGCCATCAAGACCTACGATTCGGCGACGCAGGCCGTCAAGGACGCCATTCACCAGGAGTGCGCCCCCAAGGAGACTCTCGCTAACGCGCAGCGCGCCGGGGCCGACACCGCCTTCAGCCCCGGCATCCCCGAGTGCACGACCGACCAGGTGACCACGACGATCAACGGCACCATCACCCTGAACTCCGCGAGCCCCATCTCCTCGCTCGGGCCGCTCGAACTGACGATTTCCGGCTACACCCTTGACAAGGGCACGACCCTGAACCCCTCGTCGCCCTACCAGGGGAGCACGACCGTGACGCTCACGCCGGGAACCCCCGCTACGTTCACAATCTCCGTCCCCTACGACCCGGCGATGAGCGACAAGACCGAGTGCGGGTTCACCATGACCTCCTGGTGGCCGACCAACCTCTGAGAATCACGTGAGGCCGATCACTGACCGGATCAATAAAATTGATGCTCCCCTAGACTGTAGGGGAAACAGTGAAAGGAGCCTCCTCGTGAGTAACCCCGTCCAGGGCTGGTACGCAGACCCTGCAGGAACCGGCCAGCTGCGCTGGTGGGACGGCGCGCAGTGGACCGACCGCTTCCAGGCCGCACCCGCCGCCAACGCCGCCACGGATTCCGTAACCCCGAACGCCGCAGGCGATGCCGCGGCCACCAGCGAGACAGCCGCCGCCACCGCCGCTCAGGCCGTCCCGCAGCCCGCCAACACTACGGCGCAGTTCACCCCCGTGGCTCAGGCGCCCGCCACCAAGGCCACCGGCGGACAGATCGCCCTCGCCGTCATCGCCTCGCTCCTCGTCGTGCTCTTCCTAGGATCGAGCATCATTGCGACCGGTATGCACGGCAAGGCCAGGGAGGACGTCGCGAATTCTCAGTCCATCCTCGATGATGCAAAGAGTGAGCTCCAGAAGGTGCAGGAGGCAATCCAGTGAGTGACCCGAACACCACCGCAGCCACCACTGCCCCTGTGGCACCCGCGAAGCCCGGTAAGAGCAAGGGCCTGTCCATCTTCAACCGCGTCGCCTTCATCGTCGCAGCGCTCCTCGCGGTCTTGACGATCGCCATGCTTGTTGCGACTGCGATGACCACCAAGTCCGCGGCCAACATGCGCGACGAGGCCCAGGCGACTCGAGAGCAGGCCGGTCAGGAGCTCGCCTCCTACTGGTGCGCACAGATCACACCCGAGAACGTCGCGAAGTTCGACGAGTTACGTGACCTCTACCTCGGCGTGAGCGAGACGGCTCAGAACGCTGTCGATCAGCAGTGCCAGAAGAAGGTCACCATTACTGACCTCGTTACTAACAACGATCCCAACGGGGCTTTCGACACCACCAGCCAGTGCACCATTAATGCATCGAGCACGAAGATCACGTGCACCGCGACCGTAACGGCAAACGACACGATCAAGAAAGATCTCGCGTCGTTCTCCTCCACGACAGTCACGCTCCAAATGAGCATGCAGACGACGAGCAGTAAGCTCACGTCCAAGGGGCACGACCTCGGCGAGGTCGCAACCGTCGACGTCGACCGCTCCGGCACGGGCAAGACACAATTTACAGTCCCCTACGACCCCACCTGGGGCGAGTACTACAAGGTTGACGTGAAGTCGTTCTTCCCGAACGAGTGACACGGTATTCCTGATCGCGCTTACCCCGTCGCCCTGCGTGGGCGGCGGGGTTTGTGTACCCGCAGCCAAGGGTCGTCATCCCGACCCCGGACGCGACTCAGCCGTGAACGACCCGCATGCGCGCACCGACGAAGCCTGCCCCGGCCTCGTCTTTGAGCTCAGTAGTGCTCGTGGGAATCGTAGCCGCGCAGCCTATCGAGCTCGCGACGCTCCTTCTTGGTCGGGCGCCCACTGCCCCTCTCACGCATCGCGACGGGAATGTGCACGCGCGGGCGCTCGGGCGTGCGGTCATCGTAAGCAGTGCGCGCCTGCGGGTAGGAGACGCGCTTCGCGAGCAGCAGGACGACCCCAAGGACGCGGTCGAAGCCCTCAATGCGCAGGCGGACCTCGTCGCCGACACGCACCTTGTAGGCCGCTTTGACGGGCTCCCCGTTCACGCGCACGTGCCCGGCGCGCACGGCAGCCGTCGCCTGGGAGCGGGATTTCAGCTGGCGGGTCGCCCACAGCCAGGTATCCACGCGCACGGAGGACGAGGCGAGGGCACCGGCGGGGATCGCGACGTCGTCGGGGGTCTCACTCATCGGCGTCCCCTAGTTGATGCGACGCAGACGCTTCTGGTGGCGGGGCGTCAGGACGATCGCGACGAGCGCGCACAGGATCGGCATGCCGATGAGCATGCCCAGGAGCGCACCCCACGGCACGACCGGCCACAGCGTGGTCAGGGTCGGGAAGATGCGGGAGCGAGCGAACGTGATGACGGCAAGAACGCCGACGACGAGGCCGGCGAGGACCGCCGTCGGGATCGCATTCAGGGCGAGGACAACGCCCTGCCAGGTCGTCACGTGGCGACGCATCGCGGGGGCAGCACCGATCGCATCGAGCGTATCGAGGTCAGGGCGCATGTCCGAGGCCGACAGCGCCACAACGAGAGCGACCGTGGCGGCCGCGGCAACAACCGCGATAAGCGCCGCGACGTAGGGCAAGACAAGGGAGCGCATCGTCGGCACGATCACCTGGGCCGAGGCGCCGGGCACCTGGCGCGCAATCGTCGCCTGGAACGACGGAGCATCGACGGGGCTCACCGGATGATCGACGGTGAGGAGCTCGCCCAGAGGCCGCACCTGGAGTCCGAGGTAGGACGCCGCAGTCGGCGACAGCACGATGACGTTGACGCGAGTCAGGGGCGAGGCAACGAAGGTCTGGACGGTCGTCACCTTGGCGTCCGGCAGGTTATCGTCCGACGCTCCCGCCGCCTTCGCCTCCGCGATGGCACTCATGTCGAGGCTCCGCAGCGTCACCTGGCCCGCGCCATCGATGTAGTCCGGGTCGGGAATGAGGACGCCGCCGGCGTTCAAGGTAGCGATCGCACGCACCATGTCGTCCTCGTTGCTGAAGTACCCAGCCTGACGCAGATACGTGCCGTCATCAACCATGTACGCCACGTCCAGTTCCGTCATGGTGCCCATGTTCGTCGACATCGTGAACGTCGAATTGTTGTACGGGTGCACCGCCTCGACCATCGTGGTCGGGCCACCCGGGCCGCTATTCCACGCCAAGCCGTTCAGCGTCGCCTGCGAGGTGACGCCGCGCTGGCCGTCGACCGCTTCGACAGCCGACTTCATGAGGTCACGCGAGCGCTTGACCGAATCCGTGCGGTCAACCGTCGACACGAAGACCTGACCCCGCTGCCCCACGTGCGGGCGCGAGTTCCAGCCGGCCTCGTTCGAGGAAGACAGGGTGATGAGCAGGCCGCACGCCACGAACACCGTCGTCAGGATCGAGGCCATGGCCGGGAAGGTGCGGTGGCCGTTGCGAACGGCGTCGCGCAGCGCCAGGCGCATGCTCATCGACGCGCGACCGTTGGGAACGCGCCACCGGGTAAAGATGTAGGGGATCGAGCCGATCAGGCCCGCCTCCAGCAGGCCGATACCGACGACGAGGGCCAATACCGAGCCGAACCAGGCGGCGACACCGAGGAGCGGCAGACCCGCCAGAAGCGCCAACGGGTAGATCATGCGTCGACGCACGAGGCGCGACGGCTCCCACACGCGACCGCCGATAACGGCGGAGGTGTCAATATGCGACGTCGTGTGGGCCGGTGACACCGACGCCATGAGCGACAGGAGTACCGGCAGGAGCACGGACAGCGCGAGGGGCCACCACGGGACGATGCCGATGCCCAGGCCCGACCACATGCCGATTCCCACCATCGCGGCCGCTGAGAAGGCCGCGGAAAACACAGCAGAGTAGAGGCCGATGATCACGCCGTGGGCGATCGTGAGCCGACGGCCGTCGGTGCGGTCACCACCGTTCGCAACAATCATCGCGGCCGTGCGCATGACCGAGCGCTGAGCGACGGTGTACAGCGGCGAGATGAGCAGGATCATCTCCGTGAGGATCAGGAGAATACCGGCAACGAGCAGCAGGTACTGCCACGGGTTGGCGCTCCGAGTGCTTTGGGGGACCTCGTACTGGGCGATCTGCGAGGGCAGGGCCGAGGCATCGGGCGGGTTTGCCAGCACCTGACGGGACAGGACCGAGAAACCGGACGCGTTCAGCTCGCGGATCTTTTCCCACGACACCGGCGTCGGTCCCGTCACGAACCAGGCAGTCTGGGTGCGCCCCGCGACCGCGAGGCGGTCAATCGGAAGCGTCCCATCGCCGATAATCGCGCGTTCGGAACCCCCAATGATGGAGTCGATCACGACGTTACCCTTCAGGGATTGAGTCGCTCGTTCCTTCGCAATCGTCAGGGACAGGTTCACCGAGTCGCCGACGCTCACCGACAGGGCCCGGGCCACGTCCTCGGAAATGACGGCATGGCCAGCGGCCAAGGGCCCGCTCTTACCACCCGCATTCACGCGCGGCGCCTCCAGCGAGGCCGTTTGCGTGCCGTTGTCGACCGTGAAGCCCGTGCCATCCGCCGTTTCCAGACGCAGCTGGTAGAGCGTATCGACGGCGACCAGCTGATCGCCCTCGGGCAGCCAGCTGTCGAGGGTGTCCATCGACACCGAGACCTCGTCGCTCGAGGCCGTCTTCGACAGGCGGTCCGCGGTGAAGTCCTGCTCGATGGCCGTCGACGACCGGTGCAGCGTCACCGCCTGGACGTCGCTGCGGTGGCCGAGCCACGACGAGGCCTGGTAACGCTGCGAGGTCGTGACGTCCCAGAAGGTGATCGCCGCGATCGCAATGATGATCGGCAGGGAGATCAAGAAGACCGCCGTGGCCGTACGGCCCAGGCTTTGGCGCGCATCACGAGAGGCGATGCGGAGTACTACTCCCCATCGCCTCATCCGTGTGCTGAGTCGGTTCATCAGATCCTTGGTGCAGTGTCTGCCAGCAGATCCTTCAGCGAATCCCCCCTCGATCGGTCGACAATGCGACCGTCGCGCAGGAAGACAGTCCGATCTGCCCATGCGGCCATTCTGGCCTCATGAGTCACGAGGATACCGGCTGCACCGGCATCAATGTGATCACGCAACACCAACATGATCTGTTCACCAGTGTGAGAATCGAGCGCACCCGTCGGTTCATCAGCAAGAATGACCGAGCGGTTACCCACGAGTCCGCGGGCGATTGCGACGCGCTGGCGCTGGCCACCGGACAGGAGCTCCGGGAAACGATCCGCCAGGTCCGCAACGCCCACCTCCTCCAGCGCGGCCATCGCGGCCTCGCGCACCTTGGAGGGACTCACACCATCGAGCTGCAGCGGCATCTCAACGTTCTCGAGGGCCGACAGCGAGGGGATCAGGTTGTAATCCTGGAAGACGTATCCAATCGACCGACGACGAACCTCGGCACGATGAACGCTATCCAGGGCCGCCAGGTCAACCCCGTTGATATAGACATGCCCGCGGGTCGGACGCTCCAGGCCACCGGCAATCGACAGCAGCGTCGACTTACCGGAACCGGAGGGACCCATAACAGCGAGAAGCTCGCCGGGTGCGACCTCAAGGTCGATCCCGTCGAGCGCTCTCACTCGGACGCCGTCAGCGCCGAACTCATGTCCGACACCCGCCATCCTGATCGGTAGCGGCACAGGCTGGCTCATCGCACCCCGGCACGCTCCGAAATGCCAGCCTCGGCCTGGGCCCAGTTCATCGAGCGGCCCTTCGCAGCGGCGAAGGCGGCACGACGCGCGGCCTCGGAGACCGCACCGGACTCAATGTGGTCGAGCCAGTTGAGCTCGGCCTCGAGGTCGAAGATGTGACGCTCAAGGATGAGCTTCCACGCGAGCTCGCCCTCATCGGCCGAAGCCTTCAGGCGGGTCACATCGCGCAGCGAGCCCAGGGTCGAGCGACGCTGAGTCTGGATCATGGCCTCAACGTCGACCGTGGGGTCGGCGGCGGCCACAGCGAGCTTCATCACAAGCTCATCACGTTCGGGATGTTCGCGAGGAACAGGGGTGGACCACCAGGCGGCGAGGACTTCACGACCGACATCAGTCAGCTCAAAGACCTCGGAATCACGGCCCGCATTGGTCTCAGCGTGAGAGATGACCTGGCCGTCGCGCTCGAGGCGCTGCATCGTCTGGTAGACCTGGCCGATGTTCAGCGGCCATGCTCCGCACGTCTGCTCCTCGAACATCTGCTTCAGGCGGTAGACACCGGCGGGCTGCTGCGCAACAAGTGCCAGCAGGGCATTGCGAACCGACATAACTCTCCGTTCGTTGTCTGGACGTGTAGACGATCGTGGTTGAACAGTATCTATCGTACGCCAAAATCGTTGTTAGAGCGGGGAATCGGCGGTGGGTTACCTAACAAAAACCCTACCGGCTGGTTAGACAGGGGTTCGCGAAATGACGGGGAATATCGAGGAAACCGACCGTGACACCAATAAAAGTGCCAACCACATTGCAGACACCTTTTTCAAGTTTTTCAGTGATATTCCAACGAAGCGACAGTCGAACAGTTAGAGCCCTCCAAACTCGAGACGCACCTCGTCCAAAACCGGATAAAACCGCCCCACAGGGCGCTCTGACCATGGGGACAGAAATTATTTGTCACCCGACAGTCTCAAATTTTGAGATCTATCGCTCACGCGAGGACCTACTCGGCGAGGACGTCCTCGACATCTTCCCAGAGCACCTCCGGCGACGACGACGCGACAGCCGCCCAGAATTCGCCATCCTTATCCGCCAGCAAGGGCACCTCGTCGGGGTACAGCTCGGCGAACTCCACGCCCGCCAGCACCTCGCACACATCCTCGCTGGTGGCGAGCAAACGCCAGCTCTCGCCCGACAGATCCGGGTACGACACCGCATCAACGACCCGCACAGCGAGCCCCGCCCACGCCTCGTCCGCAACGTCCGCCCAGAAGGATGCCGTCGCCTCGTCAACCTCGGTATCGATCACCTCGGCGATCTCGCGAGCAACCTTGGGCACCTCCACAAGGATCTCCGTCACGTCGCCCCGTTCGAGCGCACTAAAGAGCACCTCCGGCACCGCCGTCGACACAATCCCCTCTCCCGACGGCTCACCCAAGGCGCTGAGCTCGAGGAAGGTCTCCCTCAGCTGCGCAACATCGATCGTCCACACCGACAGCATGTCATGCTCATCCGCATACAGTCCCCCTTCGTCGCACCGCGATACGACGGCGGAGCGCGGGCCGACGAAGAAGGTGACGCGGCGACATCCGGCCGGAGCGACGACCCAGGCGGTCAGCACCTTCGTCGCCTGCGCGAACCCCTCGAAGACCGCGGCGAGGTGCGGGACAGGAGTATCGCCGACGACGAGGCCCTGGCTGCGCAGCAGCTCAACGAAAGGATGCGCGGGGTCGACGATGAGCCCATCGGCGTACGAGCGCAGGGCGTCGCACTCCAGCCCGCTCATATCGAAGACGACGCCTTCCTCCGTCTCGCATGCATTGATCATGATTTCTCCTGCGCTCTCGAACGGGCACCTGCGCGGCACCGAAACGAGGACAACGCTACGGCACACCGACCGCCAGCGCGAGCGCCGACCGCGACCGGCCCCTACCCGGGAGGCTACACTGGTGGCGACTAGGAGGATTCACCGATGAACACCCCGCCACCCGCAGGCCCCGCCCCGGCCTCGTCCCCGATTCCGACCCTCACCCTCCCGACGGGCATGCCCATCCCCGTGCTGGGTTTCGGCACCTACAAGGTCGCACCCGAGGACGCGTACGACGCGGTGAGCCGCGCCCTCGAGGTCGGGTACCGCCACATCGACACCGCCCAGATGTACGGCAACGAGGCCGAGGTCGGGGCGGCACTCGAGGCCTCGGGCATCGCCCGCCAGGACCTGTTCGTCACCACGAAGGTCGACAACTCGAACCACGAGCCCGAGCGGGCCGCCGCCTCGATCGAGCGCTCCCTCGAGGACCTGCGCACCGACTACGTCGACCTCCTCCTCGTGCACTGGCCGCTGCCCACCCTCTACGGGGGCGACGTCGCGCTGCCCTGGCCCGCGCTCGAAGACGCCTTCACCGGCGGCGGCGCGCGAGCGATCGGCCTGTCCAACTACGAGCGCGAGCACGTCGAGGCCGTCCGAGACGTCGCCACGTTTCCCCCGCACGTCCTCCAGGTCGAAGCCCACCCCTTCCTGCCCAACGCCGCGCTGCGCGATTACGCGCAGGGGCTCGGCATGGTGTTCGAGGCCTGGTCCCCGCTCGCGCGCGGGCGTGCCGTCACCGAGGCGACGCTCATCGAGATCGGGTCCCAGCTCGGCGTGAGCGCCGCCCAGGTCGCCCTGCGCTGGGCCCTCGACCGCGGCCACGTCGTCTTCCCCAAGACGCTGAGCCCAGCGCGCATGACCACCAACTTCGACCTCTTCTCCTTCTCGCTGAGCCCCGAACAGCGCGCCCGCATCGACGCGCTCGACGAAGGCGAAGCGGGACGCACGGGGTCGCATCCCACCACGATGGACCGGCTCTGAGGACGGGTACGATACAGGTATGGCTTCCAAGCTCACGCGCGCCGACCGCGCCATCGTCCGGCTGGCCGACGGCACCGTCAAACAGCAAAACCTCCTCACGGGCACCGAGGTGTGGACCGTTCCGGGCCGCGGCAACCGACCCCTGAGCGCCCCGCACGCGGACCACAACCCCATCTGCCACGAGGCCGACGGGCACCACTGCGCGTTCTGCTCGGGACGCTACCTCGAAACCCCTCCCGAGAAGTCACGCCTCGTGCGCCACGAGGACGGGACCTGGGAACAGCTGGACGCCCTGGGCGCGGATCAGCTGACGGACACGGTTGCCGAGTTTCGACGCATCCCGAACCTGTTCGAGATCGTCTCCTACAACTACTGGCACCTCAACCACGGTCACGTCCCCTCCGAGGAGGACCGACGCCGCATGGCCCACTACCTGGCCTCGGACGCGGGCTACGAGCACGTCATGAACGTCGTGCGCGCCCGCATGCTGGCCTCGGGCATGAGCGAGGGCGAGTTCGCGGCCACCAGCGAAACCGCGCGCCTGCAGGCCGCCAACGGATTCTTCTCCGGCGGCCACGACCTCATCATCGGCAGGCGCCACTACGTCGACGGGGCCACCGAGGCCCACCAGCTGGCCGGTTCGGGCACCCTCACCCCCGAGGAGCACGCGCAGTACACGGCCTACACGGCCCGCTCGATGCGCGACCTATACGACCTCGACCCTGCCGTGCGCTACGTCGCCACCTTCCAGAACTGGCTGCGTCCCGCCGGTGCCTCCTTCGACCACCTGCACAAGCAGCTCGTCGCCATCGACGACCTGTCCGTGCAGACCGAGGCCGAGTTGGAGCGCCTGCGCGCCCAGCCCGACATCTACGACCAGATCTTCACCGTCGCCGCCACGCGCAAGCTCCTCATCGCCCAGAACGAGCACGCCGTCGCCCTGGCTGGTTTCGGACACCGCTTCCCCGGCATTGCGATCTGGCCCCTCGGACAGGCCGCAAACCCGTGGGAAGTCAGCCCCGAGGCCATGCGAGGCATCTCCGACATCCTGCACGCCGCGCACGCCGCGACGGGCGTCGAGGTGCCCGCGAACGAAGAGTGGTACCACCGCCCGCCCACCGTCTCGACGCCCATGCGCTGGCGCATCCTGCTCAAGTGGCGCATCTCGACCCTGGCGGGCTTCGAGGGCGGCACGCGCATCTACCTCAACACGATCGACCCGTGGAAGGTCGTCGAGCGCACCGTGCCGCGCCTCCTCGAGCTGCGCGACAGGGGCCTCATCGCCCCCATGCGCATCGGGGAGGAATGCAAAGTCAGCCCCGCAATGCTGCGAAGCTGACTCGACTCGTGGGGCGCGGCGGGGCTACTCCTCGTCGCCCGGATCGGTGCCCCCCGTCTCATCCGAGGGTGCCTGATCCTGCCCTGCGCCCTGCTCGTCCCCTGCGTTGGGCGTACTCGGATCGGTCCCCGCGTCGGCGGCGGGAGTCTGCGAGGGGGTGGGTGCAGGTGCGGCCAGCGCCGAGGACCACGTCGCCAGCCAGGCGTCGAGCGCATCCAGGGATCCGACCGTCTCATCAGCGACAACCGCCTCGCCCGTGATGCCCATCAGCCAACCGGCCTTCGTATCGGCCGCGAGCGCACCGTCGATCGGATACGCGGCACCCGTCGTCGCCAGGGAACGCTGAGCGCTCTCCCCCTGCAGCCAGGCGATCAACGACTCCGCGCCGTCAGAAGCCGACGAACCCGTCGCCGCCGCGTACATGATGCGGGCAATGCAGGTCGACGAGATCGGCGTGCCGTAGGAATCCGCACCCGTGTTCGTCGCAGCCGCAGCCGCCAGCGAGCGTGGTGCCACGACCAGCGGGTACGCGCCCGATTTTCCAGCGGAGGCACCCACGACCTCGGACAAATACCCTTCGGACACGTGCGCACCGGCCGTCCACGCGCTCACCGTCGCACCCAGCGACGGATCCACGCGCGGGTTCAGAGACTGCGCGAACGCCCCCAAGCCCTCGCCCGTCTGCGACGCCGCCTCCTGCACGAACGCGCGCCCCACCGACGACGAGGCCGGGTCCGGAATCGCGAGCAGCGCGCGGATGCGCGGCGAGGTCAGATCGCCAAACGAAGTCGGCAGCGTGCGCCCATTGGCGCTCATCCACGACTTGTCGGCGATCACGCACACGTCATCGCGGCCGTAGGCGACGGCAGCGGCCGCGCCCTCCACCGCCGTACCCGACAGCGTCACCGTATCCGCAGGCGCCACGGCCGCAATCGCACCCGACGCGCTCGCCTGCAGCGCGTCCGCGCCATCAAGCCCCAGGGCAACATCCGCATTCGTCTCCGCCAGCTCACCCACGCCGTCCACCGGCACAGCCGCAACCGTGAAACCCGTCGCCTTCGTAAACTCCTGAGCCGTCTCCATCGGCAGCTGTGCGCCGCCCACCAGAGCGACCGTTACCGTGCCCGAGCCGCTGCGCGGTGTCGGCGCGTCGATCGTCCCATGCCCGGTCGCGCTTGACGACGCGCGAGCGCTCTGACCCGGCACAATCGGGGACGCGAAAGGATCCCGGGGGGCGCTCGAAGACACGGACGGCGAACAGGCCGCCACCGACGTGGCCACAACGGCGAGGGCCGACAACGCAAAAACAGAGCGGGCGCGAGCCATGAGGAATCCTTCTGACGGGGACACTACCGTTCAAGCATAGGGCAGCACGCCCGTGGCCCTCGCGCAAGCGCCCCGCGTGGGGCATCATGGAAGCACGCGCACGCGCGAAGGGACAACCACCCCCACGCCAGGAGGCAACCATGGACTCAGCCACCATCGAAAAGGTCGCCACGACCGTCGTCATCGCCGGAGCGGCCTTCGCCGCCTCCAAGCTCTTCGAAGCCGGCTGGAAGATCGCAACCGGCCGACCGATCCCCGCCGAGGACGCCGACGACGTCACCATGGCCTCGCTGGTCCTCTTCGCGGCCTCCTCCGCCGCCATCGCGGCCGTCGCCCAGCGCTATGCCTACAAGGGCTCCCAAAAGTGGCTCGCCCCCAAGCTCGAGGCGCGCTTCGGCGTTCCCCAGCTCGAGGCCTGAGCCCCGCACACCGGGGCCCCTGCCTCGTCCCCTGCCCTGTTGCTCACACGAGCGGCAGGAAGGGCCCCAGGTCCGTGCGCTCACCCGAAGCGCTCACCGCAGACCCAGCCACGGCCTCGTCCCACGTGAGGAGACCGCACGCGAGCGACAACCACGTGCGCGCATCGGTCTCCACGACGGCGGGCGGAGTGCCACGCCGGTGAGTCGTCCCCGGCAGGATCTGCACCGCGCCCGCGGGAGGCACACGCACCTCGACCGAGCGCCCCGGATGCAAGACGCCAAGCTCCTCGAGAGTGAAGCGGACCGCCGTCAACACGACCGCACGCGACGGCTCCTCGCCGCGCTCCACCGCGTCCCGCCACGAGCGCAGCGCCACCATCCCCTCACCCGGGTCAATCCGTCGTTTCGCCATACCCCGATTCTACGCGGCGCGACCACACCCGCCCCGGGCGTGCATTCCGACCACTTTGTCAGGCACAATGGTTGTGTCCAACTTCCAACGAGAGGCCCCACGTGAGTGACACCGCTTCCCTGATCACGCTGCGTTCGATCCTCGACCTCGAGATCGCGCGCAGCTACCAATGGGACGCTGCCACCATCATCGCCATCTCCGGCGTTGACCGCGCCGGAGACCTCACCACCCGCATCGTCGAAGTTCCCGGCTCACTCTCAGACATCGCCGCCGAAGGCTTCTCGCCCCACTCCGCCGCCGGACACGCCCTCTCCCACGAACTCCACGACGCCATTCAACGCCGCGTACGCCTGTGGATCGCCGACATCCCCACACGCGACCTCCCGCGGCTGCGCGACGCCCTCGGCGCCGACATCATCCACGAGGCCGGAATGGCACGCGACGGCTACACGCCCGTCGCCATGTCCCCCCTCGAACTCCTCGAACGCTGGGCATCCGGCAGCGACGAGCAGCGCGAGTTCATGCGCGTCGCCATGGCAGGACTCGACACGCTGACAACCTCCTCGCACGCAACTCACGCCTCGCGAGCCGTCGGCGCCTCCATCATCGAACGCGCCGGCTTCCTCAAGCTGTGCCGCAACCCCAAATTTATCGCGTACGTCGTCGTCCTCGTGTATTCCATGGCCCGCGCGGTCCCCGTCATGTACGTGCCGCACTTCCGGGGCGACTGGCGCATCCTGTGGGCCATCGACATGATCACCGCTATCCCCTACACGTGGGGCCTCATCGAAATGGTCGCCGGGCAAAAACTCTGGCACCGCATCGTCGGCGCGGCCACCGCGGCCGTCACCTTCCTCGCCCCCTACGTGTACTTCCTCATGTACGGGCGCCACGCTCCACCCGGCGTCTGGACCGCTATCGCCTTCATCTTCTTCGGCGGGATCTTCCTCGAAGTCTTCCGCTACCGGCGCGACCGCGCCGTCAAGAAGGGCCTCGCGGAGCAAGCGCACAGTTGATGCGCCGCCGGCGGCGGCTGCCCAGCTCGCGCGAGCCGGGCTCGCTGTTTGCACGGGGCGGGTTGCTTGACGATTCCGCCGGGCAGGTTGCTTGACGATTCCGCCGGGCAGGTTGCTTGACGATTCCGCAGGGCAGGTTGCTTGACGATTCCGCCGGGCGGATAGCTTGATACGCGCGTGTGCGGCGCAGCCAGGCCCCACAGCCCCACCGTCGGCGCATCATCCGGATAGGTTATGCGCACGCGGATAGGTTATGCACATCCGGATAGGTTATTAAGCTATCCGGATGTTCGTTACCTATCCGGATGCGCGTTTACCCCCAGGGAGATAGCCCGACCGTCGCCCAACCGCCGCCCGCTGGTGCTCCTGGCACCCGAGGCCACGGCCGCCAGTGTCAGCAACGGAAGCTGCGGCCGGTCCCACTGATATTCCTACGCCGAAGACCCGGACCGCCAGCACCAGCCTGGCCGCGAGACCAGGCGAACTCACTGCGTTCAATACCGCGTCTCGAAACCAGTCCGCATTAATTTCGCACGTAATTCCCCTGAGGATATTGCAGATTTTGAAATCAGATCGTTGATATTCCGCGGTTTTCGAGCTGTCAGTGAATGAGGTCCTGGAGGAATTACGTGCGACTTGTCAGAGGGCTGACGGCGCGACACCCCGCAGTTTCGCATGCAATTCCCCTCGAGCTATTTCAACATATGAATTCACATCGGCAGAATTGCAACGTTTTCAGACGTTATTGAACTTTCACCCAAACGAATTGCATGCGAAATTTTGGGGGCAGGTGACGCCGGACACTACAAGCGCGCCACATACTCACGGCCACCATGCCTTCCAGTGCTCACCACACCGGCACAGCCACCGCATTGCGAGCATTTACAACACAGGCTGCCCCGGCCTCGTCCCTTGGGCACCGCACGTTCCCCATCAACCCCACGACTGAGCGGTCACCGCGCGAGCCGTCCCGGCCTCGTCCCCGCGGCTACGACGAACCCGACCTGCGCAACAACGTCCCACGTACGCTCCACCTACAACAAACGTCCCCCGAGCGCGAGGCCCGGGGGACGTTCGTATTCGTTGGTGACGAGGAGATTACTTGTCCTCGCCGGTCGCCGTGCGAATGAAGCCCGCGATCATGAACCATCCGCCGCCCACCCAGAAGAGAATCAGCGCCCACAGAGGCTGCACCGGGTAGACGACAACCATGTACGCGCACGCGACAATCCACGCGGCCGCACCGATGATGTTAGGGATCTGGAAGCGCTTCACACGCGCCGGGTGCGTGTAATGCAGCGGAACCAGCGTCATGATCGCCAGGAAGATCGTCGCCGCAATATTCACCCACGCGGGAGTCTGAAGCACGTACATGACAATTGCAACACAGTTCCATGCCGCCGGGAAGCCCACGAAGTAGTTGTCATTCGACTTCTCCCCGTCGTTCGCGTAGCAGAACACGGAAGACACGATGATGACCACCATCATGATGACCGGTACCGGCTTCGGGCCAAACGGCAGGTACATCGCCATGAACAGGGCCGGCAGGAACGTCCACGTCAGATAGTCGACGAGATTGTCGACGACGCCGCCGTCGAACCAGGGGATCACCTGACGAACGCCGACCTTACGGGCCAGCGTGCCGTCGACGCCGTCCACGATGAGCGCGATGGCGAACCACAGCCACATCATCGGGATGTTGTTGTCGAGCATCGCGAAGAGCGCGAGCGTCGCCCACGCGAGTCCGGAGATAGTGAACGCGTGCACCGCCCACGCGGCGATCACACGGCCCAGGCTGGGTTTGCTGGCAGCCTCCGACGAGGCCGGGGCCTGCTCAGTTGCAGCAGCCTGCTCAGTTGCAGTGGGGACATTTTGCTCAGGCACAGACAGCTCCTGTCGTGGCGGATTATTTCCGCCCCTCAGTATGCCAAAGATTGACGAGCTTTTAGTAGGACTTCGACCATATGGCATGGCTTCGGAGCGTTGTCACAGGTCTGCCGCGCGTCGTCTTCATGCACCGCAACTGCGAATTGATGACACTTCTAATCGGTCCTGGCCGGTCTCTGGCGAGATTATGCTTGTGCTTGCGCGCTCGGGGAGTGTTCCTGCCCACTCGCTTGCGTGTGCACGGGCGTGGCGACCGTCGCACCCGCCCGGACCTCGCCAGAGTACGCTCGCTTGGGTGCACCCGGGTCCGATAGGTGGTGGCCCCGGCCCTTCAATGCGCACGTGGGCCCCCTAATACGCGCCTGGGCAGCCCCGCCCACACTCTCAATAGCGGGTTTCCGTGCGATAGAGCGGGTTAGCACTCGCAATAGCGGGCTTGCGTGCGACCAACACACCACGACAGACACCGTTGCACCCAAAACGCAGACCACTTCACCACTAGCAGCCCGTTTTCAGTGTTTTTCACCGAGGTGGTCTGCGATTTGAGCGCCACACCACGGCAAACCACGGCCGCGCCGCCGCCAATCGGGGGGAATTGCACGACACGGGGGTCCGACACGCCGGCGACACGGCGTCAGAAGGCTTCGTGTAGTGCAAAACCCCCACCGGTCACTGGCCTGGAGGCTGCCGCGTCGCCTACAAGACCGACGCAGTACCGGTTGGCGCGACAAAACTCGCCCAACACCACAGCCCCAGAACAAAGAGCGCGGCACAGCCTGGCCACGGAGCCCATGAGCAGCGCCAGGGCGCTGCCATAGCCCCGCAACTGGCACGAGGACTAGGCCAGAGCACGACATTATTCACCCAACAACAAACGCGCCGGGCCCCTCCGGTACAAAACTCTCCCAGCACACCCGCCCTCACCGCCTTTCCGGTACAAAACTCTCCCAGCACGAGCCGCACGGCCCTACTACCGGTACAAAACTCTCCCAGCACACCCCCTCACGCCGCATGTGCGGTACAAAACTCTCCCCGCTCGCCCGAAATGGCTCAATTTGGCGCTTTTTCTGCATGCAGGGAGAGTTTTGTACCGTTCTCACCACCAAGAGGCCGAGTAGGGAGAATTTTGTACCGAACGCGAGGCAGATATCGAGCGAGCCGACACAACAGCACCCCGGCGCCACAGGTGTGAAGGGTGCCGGAGGAACCGGAGGGCCAGGCCGCGGTGCCAAAGGGTGGCCGCGACACCCGCGGGTGACGGCAATACCACCGCCAGACAAATTTCGCATGCAATTCGATTGGGCCAAATTTCAACAAACCCAGAAAACGTTGCAATTCCAACGATGCAAATTCAATGTTTGAACATGCTGCCGGGGAATTGCATGCGAAATTGATGATTGACAGCCAGAACTGGGCAACATGCAGCAACCCAGATACGACGGGCACAGCACAGGGGCGCGAGCCCGCAGGCCCGCGCCCCCCTGACGCTACAACTCAGACGCGACTACTCAGAAGTACTTGCGTCCGGTCTCGCTCAGCTCGCGCAGCTCGTCGATCGAGGCGATCCAGCCGCAGCCCTCGCCCTCGGCGGCGAGCAGATCCACGCCGCTGATCGCGAGCATGTCGCCGCCCGTGGTGCCGATGCGCACGGCGTCCACGCCCTCGGCCTCGGCGGCCGCGAACACGGCCTTGACGGCCGCCTCGGGCACCACGACGAAGGCGCGGGCCTGAGACTCAGACAGGAGCATCTCGTGATCGCCGACGCAGTCGCGGCGAGCCGCCGACGCGACATCGAAGACGCCGCCAACGCCGAAGCGCAGCGCGGAGTCGACGAGGGCCTGCACGAGGCCGCCGTTGGACAGGTCGTGGGCGGCGCGCACGAGGGGTCGGCCGTCCGGGCCGTCGGCGGCGCTCAGCGCGCGCACGACGTTACCGAGGGCGACCTCTGCCTTCAGGTCGACCTCGGGCGGCAGGCCGCCGAGGTGCGAGCGGGCGATGCGCGCCCACGCGGACCCGTCGAACTCCTCACGGGTGGTGCCCAGGAGGATGACGGCGAGGCCCTCTTCGGTGAAGCCGGAGGGGTTGGCTCGCGTGACGTCGGGGAGGATGCCGAGCATGCCGATGACGGGCGTCGGGTTGATCGACGAGTTCGGCAGGCCCTTCTCGGTGCCCGACGAGTTGTACAGGGACACGTTGCCGCCGGTCACGGGGATCTCGAGCTCGATGCAGCCGTCCGCGAGCGCGGTCATGGCGGTGACCAGCTGCCACATGGCGTCCGTGTCTTCGGGGTTGCCGAAGTTCAGGCAGTCCGTGATGGCGACGGGTTCGGCGCCGACGACGGCGACGTTACGGTAGGACTCGGCGAGGGCCTGGCGGGCTCCCGCTGCCGGGTCGAGCTTCGTGTACCAGCCGTTCGCGTCGGTCGACAGAGCCACGCCGAGGCCGCTTTCCTCGTCGATGCGGATGACGCCCGCGTCGTCGGGCTGGGCCAGAGCGGTGTTGCCCTGCACGTAGCGGTCGTACTGGTCGGTGACCCACGCCTTGGAGGCCTGGTTGACGTCGGAGAGCACGGCGCGCACGTCGGCGATGAGTTCCTCGCGCGTGGCGGGGCGCGCAAGGTCCTCGGAGGTGGCGGCCTGCAGCTCGTCCTGCCACGCGGGGCGCGCGTAGGGGCGGTCGTAGACGGGGCCCTCGTGAGCGACGGTCTTCGGGTCGACGTCGACGATGCGGTGGCCGTGGTGGTCGATCGTGAGGCGGCCGTCGCCGGTCAGGTGGCCGATGACCGCTGCCTCGACGTCCCACTTGTCGATGATCTCGAAGAAGCGCTCGCGGTCCTGCGGGGTCACGATCGCCATCATGCGTTCCTGGGACTCGCTCATGAGGATCTCGCCCGCGGTGAGCGTGGGGTCGCGCAGGAGCACGTTCTCGAGGTCGACGTGCATGCCGGAGTCGCCGTTGGAGGCCAGCTCGGAGGTGGCGCACGAGATGCCCGCGGCGCCGAGGTCCTGGATGCCCTGGACGACGTCGGCCTCGAACAGGTCGAGGCAGCATTCGATGAGGACCTTCTCCATGAAGGGGTCGCCCACCTGGACGGAGGGGCGCTTGGCGGGCATGCCGTCTTCGAAGGTCTCGGAGGCGAGGATGGAGGCGCCGCCGATGCCGTCGCCGCCGGTGCGCGCGCCGAAGAGGACGACGAGGTTGCCTTCGCCGGTCGCGTTGGCCAGGTGGATGTCGTCGTGGCGCAGCTTGCCGATGCACAGCGCATTGACGAGGGGGTTGCCCTGGTAGGAGGGGTCGAACTCGGTTTCGCCGCCGATGTTGGGCAGGCCCAGGCAGTTGCCGTAGCCGCCGACGCCGGAGACGACGCCGTGGACGACGCGCGCCGTGTCGGGGTGGTCGACGGCGCCGAAGCGCAGCTGGTCCATGACGGCGATCGGGCGGGCACCCATGGAGATGATGTCGCGGACGATGCCGCCCACGCCGGTGGCCGCACCCTGGTAGGGCTCGACGAAGGACGGGTGGTTGTGGGACTCCACCTTGAAGGTGACGGCCCAGCCGCCGCCGATGTCGACCACGCCGGCGTTCTGGCCCATGCCGACGAGGAGGTTCTTCCTCATGGCGTCGGTCGTGCGCGCGCCGAACTGTTCGGCGAGGTGCTTCTTGGAGGACTTGTAGGAGCAGTGCTCGGACCACATGACGGAGTACATGGCGAGCTCGGCGTTGGTGGGTCGGCGTCCGAGGATGTCGCAGATGCGCTGGTATTCGTCCTCTTTGAGGCCGAGTTCCTTCCAGGGCATGTCCTGGTCGGGGGTCGCGGCGGCGTTTTCGACGGTGTCGGGCAGCTCGCGGGTGTTTTCGGAGGTCATTCGTGTTTCCATTCGAAAGGTCTGGGACGAGGCCGGGGTTCCCTCACGGGTGAGGGCGCGGTGGCGTCGTCAGCCGACGAGGGATGCGAGGACGGAGTGGAAGATGCCCAGGCCGTCGGTGCCGCCGTGGTGGCTGGCGCCGTCGGGGCCGAGGGAGAGCGGGCCGAAGCCGGCTTCGGTCGCGTGCTCGGGGTGGGGCATGAGGCCGACGACGTTGCCCGAGGCGTTGGTGACGCCCGCGATGTCGTTGGCGCTTCCGTTGGGGTTGAAGTCGACGTAGCGGAACACGACGCGGCCTTCGCCCTCGAGTCGTTCGAGCTCGGCGGGGGAGGCCTGGAAGTTGCCTTCACCGTTCTTGAGGGGCACGGTGATGGTGTCGCCGGCGCTGTAGGCGCGCGTCCACGCGGTGTCCGCGTTTTCGATGCGCAGCACCTGGTCGCGGCACAGGAACTTCTGGTGGTCGTTGCGGATGAGCGCGCCGGGCAGCAGGTGGGACTCGCACAGGACCTGGAAGCCGTTGCAGATGCCCAGGACGGGCAGGCCTCGTCCGGCCTCGCGCACGATTTCGCTCATGACGGGGGCGGTCGCGGCGATCGCGCCGCAGCGCAGGTAGTCGCCGTAGGAGAAGCCGCCGGGGATCACGACCGCGTCGACGCCGCGCAGGTCGGCGTCCTTGTGCCACAGGGACACGGCCTGCGCGCCAGCGATTTCCACCGCGCGGGCGGCGTCGCGGTCGTCGAGGGTGCCGGGGAAGGTGACGACTCCGACGCGGGTCACTGCACGCCTCCCGCGTAACGGGCGTCGGCCTCGTCGATAGCCTCGACGCGCACGACATCCTCGATGATCGGGTTGGACAGGACCTCTTCGGCGGCCTTGCGGGCCTGCTCCAGGAGCTCGTCGGTGACGGGACCGTCCACGCTCAGGTGGAAGCACTTACCCTGGCGCACGGCCTCAAAGCTCGTGATTCCGAGCCTGGGCAGCGCCGAACCGACAGCCTTACCCTGGGGATCCAGGATTTCCGGCTTCGGCATCACTTCCACGATGATTCGCCCCACGGCGTTCCTCCTTGTGTTGTTGGTGAGGATCCCGCCGCGCATCTTGCCCGGCGGGCAAGTCTGTTTACAGGATGGGGTCCGACCCGGTGAGTCGGCGGTAGGCCTCGACGTAGCGCGCGGCGGTCGCAGCGGCCACGGATTCGGGCAGCGCGGGCGGGTTGGCGCCCGAGGCACGGTCCCAGCCGGACTCGGCAGAGACCAGCCAGTCACGCACGTACTGCTTGTCGAAGCTGGGGGTCACCTGACCCTCCACCCACTGGTCTGCGGGCCAGAAGCGCGAGGAGTCGGGCGTGAGAATCTCGTCCGCGAGCACGAGGGCACCCGTGGTCACGTCGATGCCGAACTCGAACTTGGTGTCCGCGATGATGATGCCGCGCTGCGCGGCGATGTCGCGGGCAGCCTTGTACAGCGCGATGGACAGGTCGCGGATAGCGACCGCGAGCTCCTCGCCGATGCGCTCGGCGGTCTGCTCGAAGGTGATGTTCTCGTCGTGCTCGCCCAGCTCGGCCTTCGCGGCCGGCGTGAAGATCGGCTCCTCGAGGCGCGAGGCCTCGGTCAGGCCCTCGGGCAGAGCGATGCCACACACGGAACCGGACTGGCGGTACTCGGCCAGACCCGAGCCGGTCAGGTAGCCGCGCACGACGCACTCGATGGGGATCATGTGCAGGCTGCGGCACACGACCGCGCGCCCGTCCACCTCGGCGGGAACCGTGAAGCGCGTGGGCTGGGCGCCCTCCAGGGCGCGCGAGGCCTCAGCCGGGGCCTTCGTGCCGACGGCCAGCAGGTGGTTTTCCGTGAGGGGACGCAGCTGGCCCATCCACCAGATGGCGAGCTGGTTGAGGACCGCGCCCTTGCCGGGGATCAGCGTCGGCAGCACGTAGTCGTAGGCGCTGATGCGATCCGACGTCACCATGAGCAGCGCCTCGGGGCCCGCCTTCGCGTGGCGGGGGCGTCCTGCCGGGGTGGGGGTCTGCGGCGCGGGGCCGACCACGGCCTCGTCGGGAGCGTAGATGTCGCGGACCTTGCCCGCGCTCAGCGGGGTCCAGCCGTGAAGGGTGACGGTCATAGTGCTCCTCAGTGGATTGTCAGTCAAGGGTGACGGCGAGGTCTGCGGGCCACGTCGCGATGTCGCTGCGATGGTGCTCCCCGTCGAAGTGGATGAGGTCGACGCCGCGGTAGGCCAGGGCACGGGCCTCGTCGAGCGTGGCCGCGCGGGCGACGACGTCGAGGACTCGGCCGCCGGAGTTCACGAGCGCGTAGGTCGGCTCGAAGCCGCAGCATCCGGCGGCGACGTCGGTCGGGTCGTCGGTGATCTCCTCGGAGGTGCCGGCGTGGATGACGTGGACGCCGTCCAGCGCCTCGGCCGCATCGATACCCGTGATCTGGTGTCCGGTATCCGTGGGACCGGGGTAGCCTCCCGACGCCATGACGACCGTGACGGCGGCGTCCTGGCTCCACACGGGCGCGGGGACCTTCGCGAGGGTGCCGGTCGCGGCCGCGTACAGGATGGGGGCCAGCGGGGAATCGACACGCTCGAGGACAACCTGGGTCTCCGGGTCACCGAAACGCACGTTGAATTCGACGACGCGGATGCCCTTGGAGGTCATCGCGAGGCCGCAGTACAGGAGCCCGCGGAAGGGGGTGCCGCGACGCGCCATCTCGGTGATGACGGGCTGGGCGACCTCGTCGACGATGCGCTGGGTGGCTTCCTCGGGCAGCCACGGCAGGGGGCTGTAGGCGCCCATGCCACCCGTGTTCGGGCCCTCGTTGCCATCGCCCACGCGCTTGAAGTCCTGGGCGGGCTGCAGGGGAACGACGGTCGCGCCGTCGGCGAAACAGAAGAGGGAGACCTCGGGGCCGTCGAGGTAGTCCTCGATGACGACCGCTCCCCCGTCGCGAGACAGGCAGGCGCGCGCATGGTCCGAGGCCTGGGCGCGGTCGGTGGTCACGACGACGCCCTTGCCGGCGGCGAGCGCGTCATCCTTCACGACGTAGGGAGCACCCAGTTCCTCGAACGCGGCCTCGACCTGGTTCATCGTGGTGCACGTGAAAGCGCGAGCCGTCGCCACGCCGGCGTCGGCCATGACCTGCTTCGCGAACGACTTGGAGGCCTCGAGGCGCGCGGCGTCCTTCGTGGGGCCAAAGACGGGAATCCCGTAGTCCAGGACCGCGTCCGCAACGCCGGCGACGAGCGGAGCCTCGGGGCCGACGACCACGAGGTCGACTTTCTCGGACGTGGCGCGGCGCACGACATCCTTCGGGTCCAGCGGATCCATGGTCAGGGAGCGACCCAGCTGCTCCAGCGCGGGGTTACCCGCCTGGACGACAAGCGACACGGGATGCTCAGGGGTGGACGTTCGAACAAGCGCACGGGCGATCGCGTGTTCGCGACCTCCGTTACCAACGAGAAGAACCTTCACGTTACCAGCCTATCGGTGTTTGACGACCACCTGGGCCGTCGTTGGGTTTTATGGGTGCACGTCACAGCGAAAGTGAGACGGGTCTGCGCCCCTCACCACGCGCCGTTCGGGTTGCCGTCGCGTTTGCCGTCCTGGGCGTCACGCTGATTCTGCTGTCTGTCTTTGTTCTGGTTTTCGAGCTGTTCCCTGCGTTCCTTTTGGTCCTGGGTTTCGCCCTCATAGGGGTTCTCGGAGGGGCTGGGGCTGGGCGTCGGATTCTCCTGCTGGCCCTGCTGGCCCTGCTGTTGCTGCTGGCCCTGCGATCCGCTCTGTCCCTGAGACTCTTCCTCGGTCTGCTGCTTCTTGTCCCCGACGCGTTCCTTGTTTTCGTCGGCGGGGTTATTGGATTCACCGCCGGACTGCTGATCGGACTGTCCGCCGGATTGGTTCTGGTCGCCGGACTGGCCGCCTCCACCGGAGGCGGTCTGGCAGGGGGCGATCGTGTCTTCGGCTTCCTGGTAGACGCTCACCGCGTCCGCGGTCGAGCCCGCGGCGCGCAGCTGGTCGCCCTGGATCTCCAGTCCGATGCCGAGATTGACGCGCACGCGACACTCGTAGGAGAAGGGTTCGAGGCGACCGGGTTGAACCTCGGTGGCCTTGGGGACGAGGTCGAAGGCGGTACGCAGTTCCGCCACGCCCTCGTCCACGCGATCTTGGCGCACGAGCGTGGTGCCGAGGTTGTAGTGAGCGACCCAGGCCTCGATACCGATGCCCGTCCACGTCCGCTGTCCCTCGTAACCCGCCTGCGCAGCCTCGTAGTCCTGAGCTTTCCAGTGCTTCAACGACGAGCGCGACCAGAGCGTCAGACCGATCAGGTACCCGGCGATCGCCAGGGCGATCACGAGAATCGGGATGGAGTACCACAGCGGGCGCAGCGCGCGCGGGGAGCGCTGCACTTTCTGTTTGCCGTTGGTGGCCTGGCCGAGCTGCTCGCGGACCGAGGAATCGACCGGGCTGCCCGTGAGGGCACCGAAAGGCAGGAGGTCCTCTTCGGGCAGGTTGTTTTTAGAGGGCATGCGAATTCCTCAGCTGTTGAGCGCGCAGCGCCAGGGTGGCGCCCTCCCACGCGAGGAGTCCCCCCAGCAGGAGCGCGAACGGCCAGATGATGTAACGGTACGTGTCTTTCATGTTGCGCTGCTCGGAGATCTCCGACGCGCTGTCCATGATGGTGCGCGCGTGGGACTCGATCGCCGACTTGTCGGGCGAGTGCACGTAGTCGACGCCGATGCGCGATGCGACCGATTGCAGGGCCGCCTCGTCGATCTTTGAGATCGCAACCGGATTACCGGGCTTGGACAGGTCGTGGATGTAGCCGTCGTCACCCGCGCTCTGCGATTCGCTGTTGCCTAGGCGCAGCGCCTTCATCGGCCCGCCCGTTTCAGTGCCGTAGCCGATAACGAGACCGCCGTCGACGTACTCCTTCACGCGGTCCCAGTCCTCCTCGGAACCGCTCGGCGCGCTCGACCAGTGATCCTGGTTCGACGTCTCACCATCGGAGAAGACGAAGACGACGCGCAGATTCTGGGGGTGGCGTTCCTTGTTCTTAGCGAGAAGGTCCGCCAGGTCCGCGGCGGGACGGTTGATCGACGATCCCTGGGAGGATGAGGATAGCTCTCGGTTGAAGCTCTCCATGTACGAGGCAACGGCCGACGAGTCGGTCGTCAGCGGCATGTCGATGTGCACCGAGGAGTCCCACGTGAGGATCGAGAAGCGGGAACCCGCCATGGAGTTCATGAGGATGGCGACGTCATTGCGCACGCCGTCGATGCGCGGCTTGGATCCGTCCCAGTCCTCTGCAGCCATCGAGCCGGTACGGTCGATGACGAGGTAGACCTCGAGGGCCGACGAAACTTCGACTGCCTCACCAGGAATCGACGGACCGGCACCCATGACGATGACGATCAGGACGATGAGCGAGCGGCGGATCACGTCCATGACGCGCTTGCGGGCTGCGCGCTTGGCGGACAGGAATACGAAAGTCACGCCAATCGCCAGGATCAGAACCAGCAACACCGGGTGGATAACAGGGCGAAAAATCATGTCAGAGCCTCCCGAAAGCGAGCAGACCGAGCAGGGACAGGACACCGACGATGGTCCAGCCGAGGGCGGCGCCCGGGCGGTCGGTTTCCACGAGCTTGCCCGCGGAATCGAGTTCTTGCTTCTGCTCGGATTCGATCTGCCGAACGACGTCATCGACGGCAGAAGGGGAGGATGCGTCGTAGAACTCGCCGCCGGTCGACTTGGCCTGGTCGCGCAGCTCCACGCCCTCATCCTTCATCCCGTACTTTGACCCCGGATACAGGACGGAGACGGTCACTCCCTGGCTCTTCGCGAATTCGATGGCCTCGGACAGGTTGTAGATACCCTCGCCGAACACCTCGTTGTCGGTCGCGAGCAGGATCGTACGCGAACGTTCCTTGTCGGTGTGGTCGAAACCGAGCACGCAGGAGGCCAGGCCATCACCGACCAGCGAGGCACGACGCTCATCGTCGTTAGCGAGCGTCGGCTGGAGGTAGGCCTCGAGTTCCTTGGTGACGTAAATGTTCTGGCCGATTTGACTGTATCCACGGTCGATCTTATCGGCCATCTCCGTCAGCACGTCGTCGGCCATCTCGTAGTCGTCTGTCAGAGGGAACATCGTCATCGAGTAGGCATTCCACAGCTGCAGCGAGATTCGCTCACCCTCGAAGTGGGAAATGATCTGCTTGAACGCGTCACCGATCTCCGAGTCGTAGGGGAGCATCGATCCGGAGGCGTCCAGGCACAGGATGATGTCACGGCTCGACGACTTGTCGTACTTGGTATACCGGTCGACGGGCGCACCCGCGGAGACCGCCGCCGCGATGACGGCGATGATGAAGCAGACGACAGCCATCGACAGGGACGCGCGCGTGCGGCGCACGAGCGCCTGATACTTGGGCAGGCCACGCAGGAAGCCGGTGTTGGCCACCCAGCCTTTCTTGCCCGAGCGTTCGCCGGCCCGGCGTGCGAGCATCCATCCGAGGACGGTCGCCGCCGCGACGACCAGGAGGACGACGGGGATAAGCCACCCGAACCTCATACGTTCACCGCCTCCACAGCCATGGTCAGGACCCGGGTGACAGCCTCGTGCGAGGGCTGCCCCTGCGGGATGTTGTCGCCCGTGAAACTGGGGACTTCACAGGCTTGAAGGATGTCGGCCAGGCCCGGCCACACGGGGACGAGCTCGCGTACCTCGGACACGGTCGCCACCTCGAGGTCACGCCCCGTACGCTCTGTGCCGAGTGCACGCATGAGGCCCGCGAGCGCGAGGTGCACGCCGCGCGCATCCAGATCTCCGTCGGCGTAGCGGTCCGCGATCTGATCGATGAAAGTCAGGTACTTCTTGCGGCGCGCGTCCGTAATTGTTTGCAGTTCCATGACCTCGCCGATGCGCGAGGTCCACCAGCGCCACACGCTGTACAGGATCCACCCAAGCACGGCGACCACGATCGCCAGGCCGAGGACCCACATCCAGTTCGGATAGATGACGGGGTCCAGCAGGTTATCTTTGATGTCACCGGACATGTGCGCCCCTTTCGAGAGCGCGCATGAGGGCGCGCGGCACTTCTTCACTGGACGAAACATCCACGTGGATGACCCCCCTCTTATCAAGCATCTGGGTCACTGCCGCGCGTCGCATCGCCATCACGTTGGCGGCTTCACCCGACAGTTGGTTGTCGCGCAGCAGGAAGTCGGGGAGCGGTCCCTCGTTCACATCGACGACATTCGTGCCCGTGTCTAGGGACGTCGGATCGATGTCAGCCACGCAGATCTGCATGACCTGGTGGCGTACCGACAGCGACTTAATGAGATCGTCGGACACGCGCGTGGGCTCCGGCTGGGTCGCATCCGTGATGATCACCATGAGGCTTCGCCGCTGGGTCACGGTGCGGGCGCGCGCCAGGAGCTTGGGCACGTCCGAGTGAGGCGAGGACAGGGTGATGTCCTCCTCGATGCGGCGCATCACGGTCTCGGCGTGGGCGTTGCCCGAGCGGGCGGGCATGAAGCGCACGCGCTGCGAATCCCCGGCGACGAGGCCAATCTGGTCTCCTCGGGCGACGCTCAGCCAAGCGATCGCCTCGCACGCCGTCAACGCCACCTCTTCCTTCGTCTCCCCCGAGGGTGCCAGCGCACCCATCTCACGTCCCGTGTCAACGACGAGCATGACCTGCAGGTTAGCCGTCGCCTCGCGCCGCTTAATCACCGGCGACCCCGTGCGCGCGGTTGCCGCCCAATCGATGGAACGAACATCGTCGCCCGCCTGGTAGGGAGCCAAGTCCATGAACTCCCAGCCGCGTCCCTGCCGCAACGCAGAGTGCTGGCCGTCCATGATGGACAGCAGCTTGCGCATGACGGGCAGCTGGATGCGCGACGAGAGCGAGTGGATTTCGCGCGAGCGTACAGGCATGACGTTCCTTCAGACAATCAACTGGCGTGTGGGACCGAGGGTTCTTTACGGAACGGGAACCGCGTTGAACACGGCATCAATGAGGCCCTCAATGGACACGTTGTCGGCGAGCGCGTCGAATGTACGGATGATGCGGTGGCGCAGGATGCCGTAACGCATCGCCTTAATGTCGTCGGGCATCACATGGTTGCGGCCGGACATGAGGGCGATTGCCTGGGAGATCTGCATGAGCGCAATGCTGCCACGCGGGGACGCGCCGACGCGCACGTGCTTGTTCCAGCCCGGCAACGGGTTGGGACCGGCACCTCGCGTCGTGTTCACGATGTCCACGATGTAGGCCTTGAGGGTCTCGTGGACGAACACTCGGCGGCAGGCATCCTGCAGGGTGAGCACGTCGGGCAAAGTGATCGGCGTCGCCGACGACTTCGCTGCGATCTGGCCATTGTCGATACGCGTCAGAACCTCGAGTTCCTCGACCGGCGTCGGATACGTGATGACCTCCTTGAGGAGGAAACGGTCCATCTGCGCCTCGGGCAGCACGTAGGTGCCCTCTTCTTCGATGGGGTTCTGCGTGGCCATGACCATGAAGGGGCTGGGCAGCTTGTGGTTGACGCCGCCGATCGTGGTCTGGCGTTCCTGCATAGCCTCCAGCATGGCGGACTGGGTCTTCGCCGATGAACGGTTGATCTCGTCCATGAGGACCATGTTCGCGTGGACGGGACCCAGCTGAGTGACCATCTCGCCGCGTTCCTGGTTCCAGATCTGCGAGCCGACGATGTCGTTGGGCATGAGGTCGGGCGTGCACTGGATACGGTGGAAGGTACCAGAGACCGCAGACGCGAGTGTCTGTGCGGCGGTCGTCTTCGCGAGGCCGGGGACGGATTCGACCAGCACGTGGCCGCCCGCGAGCAGCGCGGCGGTCAACGCGCGGCGCAGACCTTCCTGGCCGACGACGGTGTGCTGGAAAATATCGTTCATACGATCGAGCAGCCCCTTGGCGTGGGCCAGCTCTTCGTTGGTCAAGTAGTTGGGCACGGGCTCTCCTTGCGTGCGCGGTCGGATGCTATCTCAGTGTAGCCGTCTCGGGCCCCGCACACGCAATCCGGTCAGTTTTCGCGTAGATATCAACGAGGCGCAGAAACGTGTGCAGAAAAGGGGCGAGCCCCGGAGTTTCCTCCGGGGCTCGCCCTCAGATCCGCGCGGATCAGGCCTGCTTCGCGGCGGCGATGCGCTCGCGGAACTTGGCCAGCTGCTCGGTGATGGCGGCGGGGAGCTTGTCGCCGAACTGCGAGAAGTACTCCTCCGTGTCGTCCATCTCGGCGGCCCAGGCGTCGGGGTCGATCGCGAAGAGCTTCGCCCAGACGGTCTCGTCGATGTCCAGGCCGTCGAGGTTGAAGTCCTCGAACTTCGGGTAGCGGCCGGTCACGCCGTCGATGGCCTCGACCTCGCCGGCGGCGCGGCGAACGATCCAGTCCAGGACGCGGGAGTTGTCGCCGTAGCCGGGCCACATGAAGTTGCCGTCTTCGTCCTTGCGGAACCAGTTGACCTGGTAGACCTTCGGGAAGCCCTCGCCGAGCTTGTCCTGCATCTCCAGCCAGTGGCCCCAGTAGTCGGCCATGTTGTAGCCGCAGAAGGGCAGCATGGCGAAGGGGTCGTGGCGCAGCGAGCCGGCCTTGACGTCGGTCGCGGCAGCGGTGACCTCGGAGGCCACGGAGGCACCGATGAACACGCCGTGGGCGGGCTCGTACTGCTCGGCGACCAGCGGGACGTTGGTGGCGCGGCGGCCACCGAAGAGGACGGCGTCAACCGGGACACCCTCGGGGGCTTCCCAGTCGGGGCAGATGATCGGGCACTGCGAGGCGGGGACGGTGAAGCGGCTGTTCGGGTGAGCAGCCTTCTCGCCGGACTCGGGGGTCCAGTCGTTGCCGTGCCAGTCGATCAGGTGCGCCGGAACGTCACCGTCGATGCCTTCCCACCACACGTCACCGTCGTCGGTCAGGGCGACGTTCGTGAAGATGGAGTTGGCCTTGCCGGTCTCCATGGCCATGGGGTTGGTCTTGTAGGAGGTGCCGGGGGCGACGCCGAAGAAGCCGGCCTCGGGGTTGATGGCGCGCAGGCGGCCATCCGGGCCCGGGCGCATCCACGCGATGTCGTCGCCGACGGTCTCGACCTTGTAGCCGGGGATCGTGGGCTGGAGCATGGCGAGGTTGGTCTTGCCACAGGCCGACGGGAAGGCGGCGGTGACGTGGAACTGCTGGCCGGTGGACTCGCGGGTCAGGCGCAGGACGAGCATGTGCTCGGCCATCCAGCCGTCACGGCGGGCCATCGTCGAGGCGATACGCAGGGCGAAGCACTTCTTGCCGAGCAGGGCGTTGCCGCCGTAACCCGAACCGAAGGACCAAATCTCGTTGGTCTCGGGGAAGTGGGTGATGTACTTCTCGTCGTTGCAGGGCCAGGAGGAGTCTTCCTGACCGGGCTCCAGGGGAGCGCCGACGGAGTGAACGGCGGGAACCCACACGCGACCCTCGTTGATGAGGTCCATGGCAGCAGCACCCATGCGGGTCATGATGCGCATGTTGACGACAACGTAGGGGGAGTCGGTGATCTCAACGCCGAGCTGGGAGATGGGGCCGCCGAGGGGACCCATGGAGAAGGGAACCACGTACATGGTGCGGCCCTTCATGGCACCCGTGAACTTCTCGTGCAGGGTGGCCTTCATTTCCTTGGGGTCGGCCCAGTGGTTGGTCGGGCCCGCGTCCTCTTCCTTCTCGCAGCAGATGAAGGTACGGGACTCAACACGCGCCACGTCGGACGGCTTGGAACGAGCGAGGAAGGAGTTCGGACGCTTCTCCTCGTTGAGCTTGGTGAACATGCCGCTCTCGACCATCTGAGAGGTCAGGCGATCCCACTCCTCCTGGGAGCCGTCGCAGAACTCGATGGCGTCAGGGGTGGTCAGCTCAGCAATTTCAGCAACCCACTTGACGACATCTTCGGGAGCGTTGGCCGGAGCCGCTGCACGCACGTCCTGTTCAGTCACGGACATTTTGCCTCCTGAGGCATTTTGGATTGTCGAGGCCGCGTCTGCGTCCCCGATTGACATAATCAATCATGCCGGACCCCTCGCCCGCGCTTACGGGCGCTTGGTCCCGGTCACACCACAATCGTAGTCGAACGAGTCACACACCGCCCGGCCGACAGGGACCTTCAACCCACCCCTGGGCCGCCACGCTTCGTACTCAACCCAGCCCAGACCTCGTGAATGAGACGGAAGTCAGCCCACCACCGCTCTCCGTGAGATAGACCACCAGATATGGGGTCACAAATCCATCACTGAACTTGAAGTCTCACCGCCCCATGACCGACGATTACAGGTAGCACAACAGTGCTGTTCACCATTGGAAGGACCGAATACACCATGGGATTCCGAAACAAGACCCAAGGCCCTGACTTTTTTGAAGACTTCACCTCCCAGGCCCGCCAGCTCGTGCAGGCCGTCGAATTCCTGACGCACATCTACGCCGCCTCCCCGGAGGAGCGCATCGCCCTGCGCGATCAGCTCCACGAGGTCGAGCACCGCGGCGACGAGCTGAACCACGCGATCGTCCAGCGCATCAACTCCTCGTTCATCACGCCTTTCGACCGCGAGGACCTGCAGTCGCTGGCGTCCCACCTGGATGATTGCCTCGACTTCATCGACGAGGCCGGCGATCTCCTGGTCGTCTACGGCATCGCCGACATCCCCTCCTCCCTGGTCTCCTTGCTGAACACACAGATCGAGGTCATCAAGCACTGCGCGGACCTCACCGCCGAGAACATGCCCAAGCTCAAGTCGCCCGTGGACATGCGCGACTACTGGATCGAGATCAACCGCCTCGAAAACGAGGGCGACCTGGCCTACCGCCGCACGCTGACCGCCCTGTTCGACTCCGGCCTCGACCCGGTCACGATCATCAAGCTCAAGGACATCGTCCAGGGCCTCGAGTCCTGCGCCGACGCGTTCGAGGAGCTGGCCAACGTCATCGAGTCCCTCGCACTGAAGGAATCCTGAGCCGTGGATCTGAATCTGATCCTCGTCGTCGTCGTCATCGCCGTCGCGCTGTTCTTCAGCTACACGAATGGCTTCCACGACGCGGCGAACGCGATCGCGACCTCCGTGTCGACACGCGCGTGGACTCCCCGCGCGGCGCTCCTCATGGCCGCGGCGATGAACATCATCGGCGCCATGATGGGCACGGCCGTCGCCAAGACGGTCGGTAAGGGCATCATCTCGATCAGCGACTACGCCGAGTCTCCACTGCCAGCGATGCAGCAAAAGGGCCTGGTCATCATCCTGGCCGCCCTGCTGGGCGCCTGCATCTGGAACCTGATCACCTGGTGGTTTGGCCTGCCGTCGTCCTCCTCACACGCCCTCATCGGTGGTATGGCGGGCGCCGGCCTCATGAGCGGCACGGTCGTTTACTGGTGGGGCATCATGAGCCACGTCGTGATCCCGATGTTCGCCTCCCCCATCATCGGTTTCATCGTCGGCTACATCGTCATGAAGTTCGTGCTGTCGCTGCTGCGCAAGGCCCAGTATCACCGCACGATGCGTCGCTTCCGCGCCGCGCAGCGCATCTCCTCGGCTGCGATGGCCCTGGGCCACGGCATCCAGGACGCGCAGAAGACGATGGGCATCATCGTCATGGCGCTGATGGCTGGCGGTTACGGCGAGCACCACAACATCCTCGATCCGATCACGGGCGAGATGAACGTGCCTCTGTGGGTGAAGATCTCGAGCGCTCTGGCGATTTCGCTGGGTACCATGGCCGGCGGTGGGCGCATCATGCGCACGATTGGCCGCAAGATCATCGACCTGGATCCGGCTCGCGGCTTCACCGCCGAGGCCGTGTCCGCCTCGATCCTGTACCTGTGCTCCTACGTCATCCACGCCCCCATCTCGACGACGCAGGTCGTGTCGACGGCGATCATGGGCGTGGGTTGCACGAAGCGTTTCTCCGCGGTTCGCTGGGGCGTCGCGGGCAGCATCGTCACCGCGTGGTTCCTCACGCTGCCGGCCGCGGCCGTCGTGTCTGGCATCGTGTACCTCGTCGTGGCGCTTCCCCTGGGGGTTCACTAGTGGCTTCCCGTCGTCTCGTCGGCCTGGTCGCCGTCGTTGGACTCCTCGCCGCCCCACTTGCGGCGTGCTCGGATTCGTCCGTCATGCACATGCGGGTGGGCCAGTGCATCCTCCTGCCGGAGGGCTCGGAGGAGACCACGGCGACCACTCTCGAGACGACCGGCTGCACGCACGAGCATGACGCCGAGGTCTTCCATATCGACACGGTTGCCGACGGGGATTTCCCGGGGGCGGACGAGCTCAACAGGCAGGCCGAGTCAATGTGCATCTCGGCGTTTGACGAGTACGTGGGTGCGGACTACCTGACGTCATCGCTGGATGCGACGTGGATGATCCCGACGAAGGATTCGTGGGCGCACAAGGACCGCACGATCGTGTGTCTGGCTCGTCCGCTGGATCATTCAAAGCTGACTCGGTCTGTGCGCGACTCCGGCATGTGACCCGGTTTCTGCGACGAGGCGTGGCGGCTCGGCTTCGGTCGAGCCGCCTCAGTGCTTCTTGGAGGCTTTGCGCGCGTGGGTGGCGGGGTTCTTCGTGGTGACGCCGTGCGTTTCGAGGGCTGCGACGACCGGCCCATCGGGACCGTGCTCGACGTGCGCGACGAGGACCTGACCGTGGGCCAGGCGCGGGGCCTCGGCACCGGCAACGGCACCGGACGCGTAGGCGCGGATCTCCTCGATGACGGCCTCACGCGCGGCGCCCGCGACGGACAGGACCGTGGGGGACGCGTGCTCGCGCAGGCGCTGCGCCGCGAAGGCGCGGACACGACCAAGGCGCGCCTCGTCGCCGAAAGATGCGTCTGAGCCGGTGGCGGTCAGGTCGAGGGAGTCGACGAGCGTCACCGAGCCCCCACCCATCGACGCCCAGGGCGTGAGGCTCTGGCGCGCGCGGGCGGCAGGAGAGGCGAACGCACGGGCGACGCCGAAGCTCGAGAGCAGGTCGATGAGGTCGAACGCCTGGCGCACGCCGAATCGGCTGAGCGGCGGGTCGACGGGTTCGCGCGCAGCCTCGGCCTTCTTCGCCGAGGCCTGCTCCACCTGGGCGGCCCTCCTGGCCGCGGCGGACGCGACCATCGCGGGGGTCGGCGCGCGGCGAGGCTGAGCAGGTGCCGCGGCCGCCCCGGGCACGGCGGAGCCGCCGGAGGATACGGAAGAACCGGACGACGCGGAGCCGCCGGACGACGCGGAAGGCGACGCGGAAGCGTGGGCGTCCCCGGCCTCGTCGAGGTGCGGGGGCTCGCCCTGCCCGGGATGCAGGACGAGGAGCGTCGTGGTCACGAGTCGGCCTTCGCGGGCGCGGGCGACGATGTCGGCGAGGAGGCGGCGGTCGCCTCGGCGCGTAAGCATGTCGGCGGCGCGCTCGGGCGAGGTCCACACGGTCTGGTCGATTTCGGTGCGCGGGGCGCGCGCGACGGGGGCGCGCAGGCGCTCGGAGGCGTGACCTGTGGGGACGGGCGTGCCCACCCAATAGTGGACTTCCTTGGTCTGCCCGCCACCCAGGCGGTAACGCTGGGTCGTCAAGGGCGCCCCGAGCGTCACGATCTGACCGGTCTCCTCCTCGACTTCGCGCACGGCGGCGGAGACGAGGGACTCACCGTTTTCGGTCTTTCCCTTAGGCCAGGACCAGTCGTGGTAGCGCGGCCGGTGGACCATGAGGACTTCGATGTCCGAGGGGTCGATCGGCTCGCCGGGAACGGCGACGCGCGCGGGGGCTGTGAAGCGCCAGACGAGTGCACCCGCAGAGCGAACGAGTCGCTGGGGGCGTGGGGCTGGCATCGGGCGCATAGGGAATAGGGTAGTCGCCCGGGCGCGCCGATGCCCTGGTGGGCGCGCCACGTCACCCCGGGTCACGCCCGATCCGAGGCGCCCCGGCCTCGGCGGCGACGGGTCAGTCGAGGGTGCCGACGGCCGCCTCGCGCGCGGCGACGTCGAGCTCGTCGGCGGTGACCAGCAGCGCACAGTGGCGCATGGTGACGCGGTGGGCGAGCGGGTCTGAGGGGTCTTCGATCCACAGGGCCCCGGCCTCGCCGGCGGCGAGGACGCGCATGGCCCGCGACGCCTGGGCGAGCACATAGTCGAGATCGTCGTCGGTCAGGTCGCCGCGCAGCAGCGAATCAATTTCCTCCATGATGAGGTTCAGGGGGCGCAGCTCGACGGGGGCCTCGAGGCCCTGGATGATGGGCGCGCGCATCCCGTCGGCGTAGCGCTCGGCCACGAGAAGCGGGTCGCGGTGGTACCACTCGTGCAGCAGGTAGACGCGCCACAGCGCCCCGGGGAGCGTGAATTCGGGGCTGCGCGACCACACGTGCGCGATCGTATCCACGCCGCGGGTGCGCACGGTCTCGCGCAGGCGCGCGACGTCGGCGTCGGTGAAGGTTTCGTCTCCCACGCCCATGAGGGCCCAGGCGGCGGTGTGCGCAACGGCGGCGGTGGCCGCGGGATCTTCGTCGCCGACGATGGCCTCAGCCCGGGCTGCGTCGAGCATGGCGGGGCGTCGCGGCATCTTCGATTGGGCCATGGGGACTTCTTCCTCCTACAATGGGGGCTGCTGGGCCTATAGCTCAATGGTAGAGCAGCGGACTTTTAATCCGTAGGTTGGGGGTTCGAGTCCCCCTGGGCCTACTGGTCGCCTCGGAATGTTCCGGGGCGTTCACGCTATCTGCGGGCGCGCGCCCGCTTTCGGAGGTGCAGTATGGATCCTCGTTTTTCTCGCGCGTACGGTGCCCTGGCTGGCCTGGCGCTCGGTGACGCGCTGGGCATGCCGACGCAGGCGATGTCGCCGGAGCAGATTCGCGCGGTGTACGGGCGTATCACGGGGCTCGTGGACGGTGACGCCTCGCAGCCCTACGCGCCGGGGATGCCGGCCGGGTCCGTCACGGATGACACGGAGCAGGCTCTGCTGATTGCGTCCCTCCTGGTACGAGGCCGGGGATCCTCCTCGGGTCGCGTGGCCCTGGACGCGGGCGAGTTCGCCCACGCCCTGCTGGCCTGGGAGGATTCGATGATTCGGCGCGGGTCGCTCGACCTGCTGGGTCCCTCCACGAAGGCGGCGCTTGAGCGCGTGCGCGCGGGCGAGGACCCGCTAACCGTGGGCGGCGAGGGCACCACGAATGGCGCGGCGATGCGCGTCACCCCGATCGGCATCGCGATGCCGACGGACGATCCGGAGGCATTTGCGGATGCCGTCTGGTCGTCCTGCCAGGTCACGCACGCGACGCGACAGGGTTTCCAGTCGGCTGCCCTCGTGGCGGCGGCCGTGTCCCTGGGGATCGACACCGCTCGCTCAACGAGCCCGAATCTGAGGGGTCTGCTGTGGAAGGCCGTCACCTACGTCGATTCCCTCCCCGAGCGCGGCGCGTGGACCCCCGACCCGGACGTCGTCGCGGCGACGCGCCGGGCGATGCAGCTGGCCGCCAACCCTGCCTTGTCCTCCCTGGAATGCCTCGTCGAGCAGGTGGGCACGTCCGTGGCCTCGGCGCAGGCGATCCCCATGGCCTTCGCGCTGCTCGCGCGCGATCCCTCGCCGCAGGCCCTGTTGGACGCCGCCAACCTCGGCGGCGACACCGACACGATCGGCGCAATCGCGGGCGCAATCCTGGGCGCCGCCCTCGGGGTCGAGGTTCTCCCCACAGACAGCCTCTCGAGGATCGAGGAGGTTTCCCACCTCGGCCTACCCACCGTCGCCAGGGAGCTCCTCGAGCTGCGCGATCAGGCGCTCGCCGGCCGCCAGGAGGAGGCTCCCCCGGATGCCTCTTCGGATGCCACGCCCGAGGTTTCGCGCGGCGTCACTTCTCCGGAGGAGCCGGCCCCCACCTCGTCGCCTGCCTCCCCCGCAGGCCGCGTCGTCCTCATGGGCCAGATCCTCGTGGACCTCGCCGTACGCGGTGAGGTCCTCCCCTCCCCCGGCGGCGACGTGTGGGCCATCGACGAGGGAATGCACGTGGGCGGAGGCTTCAACGCCCTCGTGGCCGCGCGGCGCATGGGGGCCGAGGCCATCTCCCTCAGCCCCATCGGCGACGGCCCATACTCCTCGCTCATCCAAGCGGCGCTTGAGCGCGAAGGGATCACGGACCTCGGTCCTCGCGTCACAGGCACTGACAACGGTTTCTGCATCGCGTTCACGGACCGCACGGGCGAGCGCACCTTCATCTCCACCAAGGGCGCCGAGACGATGGCACCCGCGAGCGCGTGGGCTGACTTCGTGCGCATGATGCACCCGGGTGACGTGCTCTACATCGACGGCTACCTCATGGACCACCCGGCGAACAGGGAGGCCGCGGAGGCTGCGCTGCGCGTCCTGCCCGCGGGCGTGCGCGTCGTCCTCGATGTCTCCCCCGTCATCGGAATCCCGGGAGGGCTACCCTCCGACGGCGTCATCGTGTCGATGAACCACAGGGAGGCTCAAGAGATCGCTCACCAGAGAGGCGATGCGAGCGCTCGCGACCGGGCTCTCCAGCCTCGCGAAGCGGCGCGCGCGATGTTCACTGTGCTGGATCGTCCCGTTCTCGTCCGCGCAGGCGCCGAGGGCGCATACGTCGCCTGGCCTTCCACGGCAGCTCCGGACACCCTCGATGAGAGCGCAACGCACATCCCGACACCTCGCGTCGAGGCGATCGACACGAACGGCGCAGGCGACGCACACTCCGGCGTCCTGGCAGCCTCCCTCGCGCGGGGGATTCCCGTGGAGAGGGCCCTTCTCCTCGCCAACTGCGCGGGCGCGCTGTCCACAACGGCCGTCGGACCGGCCTCGTGCCCGACGCGCGAACAGATTGAGGCCGCGGCGGATGCACTGGAGGCGAGCATAGACGGGGAGTGAGCACCGCGCAGACCCGGTTGACCGCCAACTGAACGACCTCATCGGCATCACATCCATGCAGGTGGGGAGGCTCAGACGTGCGAGATGCATCAAATAATCGACCGATTCATCTATTTAGCGTCCCAAAGGGTACACAATCGCACCATGACGACTAACGACACCCGGGACCGCGGCGGAGTCGTCGGCGGGGCGCTCACGGTTGCCCTGCTGATCACGCTAGCCCTGCAGAACGCCGTGCCCCCGATGGCGACCGACATGTACTCGGCCGCGTTCCCACAGATCACGGCGGACCTGGCGACGAACTCTACGATGCTCGGGTTCACGCTCACGACCTTCTTCGTGGGCTTCGCGACCGGCCAAGTCCTGGGCGGTGCAATCTCGGACCAGATCGGGCGCCGCCGCCCCATCATCGCGGGCGGCATCATTGCCCTCGTCGGCTCCGTGATCTGCGTGTTCACGCCGGGCATCTGGGTGTTCCTCGTGGGCCGAGTCTTCCAGGGCCTCGGCGGCGGCGTCGCCTCCTCGGTGGCGCGCGCGATCCTCGTCGACGTCGCGCACGGCAAGACACTGGCGCGCGCCATGAGCCTCATCCAGGCGATCGTCGGCTTCGCGCCGATGCTCGCCCCGGTCCTCGGCGCGTTCATCATCACGCACGCGACGTGGAGGGTCGTCTTCTGGGCGCTCGCCGGCTTCATGCTGCTGATGGCGGCCCTCGCGTGGTTCCTCGTGCCCGAGTCCCTGCCCGAGGAACGCCGCCACCCCGGTGGTATTCCGCGGTTCTTCTCCGGCCTCGTCCAGGTCGTGCGCATCCGTCCCTTCATGGGCTTCATGCTGACCAACACCTTCTCAAGCTTCTGTATGTTCGGCTACATCTCGAACGCCACGTACGTCCTGCAGGGACCGCTGGGCCTGTCCCCCATGGCTTTCGCGTGGGTGTTCGCGTTCAACGCGCTGCTGTCGACAGGCTTCGCGCTGGTCAACGTGCGCCTGATCTCGCACTTCACGCCGCGCACGCTCATCATCACGGGCCTCACGATCGCTGCAACCGGCGTGGTGACGCTGGCGATCTCGACGTTCTTCCTCAACCTGCCGCTGATCCTCACGTGCGTGGGCTTCGCGCTGGTCATGACGGCGAACGCGTTTATCTTCGGCAATTCGGGCGCGCAGGCCATGAGCGAGGCGCGCGAGCACGCGGGCACGGCCTCGTCCGTCATGGGCGTGTTCCAGTCGATCGCGAACGGCATCGCCGCTCCCCTGGCAACCTCGGGCGGCGACAGCGCCGTGCCGATGGTGCTCGTCATGATCGTCGGCTCGGCCGGCGCGTGGTTCGCATTCTGGGTGATCGCCCGCGGCGGCAAGCACACGCCCCGCCAGCTCAGCCTCGACTGAGGGGCTTCAGCACACCATCCACCGTGTTTCGGTGCCACCCGGGCCCCGCGCACCGGCATGTTCTGGATAGGTTGTGCACTTCCGGATAGGTAACGCGCATCCGGATAGGTTATTAACCTATCCGGATCGTCACAACCTATCCGGATCGTCACAACCTATCCGGATCGGGCGCCTCATCGCGATGAATTCAGCGGAAGGCGCCATCTTTCATAGCCCGGCCACGACTGTCAGTTGGGATGGCGCGGACACACCGGCACAGAAAACCGGGAAAGCGCCCCGCCGAAAACCCTTACTCGCGCGAGGCCAGCCACACCGCGACCGACACCAGGACAAGGCCGATGAGCTCGAAGACGCCGGGGATCTGGCGGAGCATCACGGCTCCGACCAGCGCGGACGTGGCCGGCAGGATCGCGGCGAACAGCGCGAAGGTCGACGCCGCCAGGCGCCGCATCGCCAGCGCCTCGAACGTGTAGGGAATCGCCGTGGACAGCAGGCCCACACCGACGACGATGGCGATCAGCTTCCACGAGGCCGTGGCCGCCATCGCGCCGGGACCGAGGAAAGGCGCGAAAAACAGGGTGCCCCACGCGCAGCCGAGCGCCAGGTTCGTCACCCCGTCGCGCGTGGTTGAGGCCTTCTGCCCGACGACGATGTAGGCCGACCAGGCGAGGGCCGCGAGGAGGATCCAGGCGACGCCGACGCGCACGCTCGCCACGCTCAGGTCAAGGGCGAGCCCGCCAATGCACGCCACCCCCGCGAACGCGAGGACGGCGGCGATGCGCGGCCGCCAGCCACGGCCTCGGAGAACGGCGACGGCGACCGGGCCGATGAACTCGATAGACACGGCAGTCCCCAGGGGGATGCGCGCGATCGACTCGTAGAACGAGGAGTTCATCGTCAGGATGATGACGCCGAAGAGCGCGGAAATCGCCAAGTCCGAGCGCGTGAGGCCGCCGCGCCACGGGCGCTTCCAGGCCAGGAGGACGACCGCGCCGGTCAGGACGCGCCACCAGGCGACGGAGGCGGGTTCGACGGATGCGAAGGCGATGACCGCGAGCGCCGCGCCCACGTACTGGATGAGGCCGGAGCCGACGATGTAGAGCTGGGGCGGGATGCGGTCGGTGACCGGGCGCTGGTCGGGTGCTTTCACTACGCGCGGGCGTTCACTGTGCGGGCGCGAAGGTCAGGGCCGCCGAGTTCATGCAGTAGCGCATGCCGGTGGGCTGGTCGGGCGCGTCGGGGAAGACGTGGCCGAGGTGGGAGCCGCACGTCGCGCAGCGCACTTCGGTGCGGATCATGCCGTGGCTGGTGTCGACGCTCTCGACGGTCGCGCCGTCGTGGGCTTGGAAGAACGAGGGCCACCCGCAGGAGGAGTCGAACTTCGCGTCGGAGTCGAAGAGAGCGGATCCGCAGGCCGCGCACGAGTACGTGCCGACGCGCGCCTCGTCGAGGAGCTCGCCCGTGAAGGGGCGCTCGGTGCCCGCCTCGCGCAGCACGTGGTAGCGCATGGGGCTCAGGAGCTTCTTCCACTCGGCGTCGGTGCGGGCAGCGGGATCAGTAGCGTTCATGGATCTATTGTCCCGCGCCGCCCGCGCCCTCGCACGCGTGCGAACGCTTTCTTCGCGCGACTCCATCGACGAGGCAGGGGCTCAGTCTGCGTTCACCGCTGCGGACTCGCGTTTGCGAAAAAATCGCCGCGGGCAGCGGGATCGGGAGCAGTCATGCCTCTCTTGTCGCGGACCGCCCGCACCCGTGCACATGTGTGCGTGGGCGCGGGCGGTCCGCTTTCCTCGCGCCGACCTCAGTCACGAGGCCGTGGCCCGTTCACCTGTCCCCATCACTCATCGGTGCGGGCCCAGCGCCTGAGGCCTTCTTCGCGGCCGCCTTCTTGGGAGCTGCCTTTTTGGCGGCACCCTTCTTGGCGGCGGTCTTCTTCGCAGGAGCCTTCTTGGCGGGAGCCTGCGCGGCCTTGGCGGGGGTCGCGTCGGCTGCCTCACCGGCTGCGGCGTTGTCGCCGCTCACAGTTTTCTTGGTCGCCGTGGAGGACTTTTTGGCGCCCTTTTTCGCGGTCGCCGCCTTCTTGGTGGCAGCCTTTTTCGCGGGAGCCTTCTTCACGCCGGCCTTGGAGGCAGCCTTTTTGGCGGTCTCCTTCTTCGCCGGTGCTTCCTCTTCCGCTGCGGTGTCCTCGGTCTGCGAAGCGGGCTCGACCTCGGACGTCTGCTCGGCGACGGCTGCGACCGGCATCACGAGGGTCTCGTCCACGGGCTCATCGACGGCGGGCATGACCTGCGTGGCGTCGGAGTCGAGCGCGCCAGCCTCTTCGGCCTCCACGGGGTCCATGACGGTGGTCGCCTCAACGTCGGCAGCCTCGGCGTTATCCGCATCGTCTGCGGCCTCCTCACCCTCCACCTGGGCGGCGGGCTCATCGGTGGCGGCGGTCTCGTCGTCGGCAGGGGCTTCATCCACGTCCTCGGCCTCCGAAACGTCAGCCTCGGGGGCAGCCTCCTCAGACGCTGACTCCTCGCGCTCCGACGGCTCCGGGTTCGCGACATCGGGGGTCGTGGACTCGTCATCCGTCGCGGTCTCGTCGTCCGTCGCGGCGGACTCGCCCTCGTCGGACTCCTGCTCGAGGCGTTCGACGACCGGGATCTGGCCGGTGACGGCGCGCAGGACGTCGGCCTCGGCGCCGGTGGGGGCGACGGCGGGGAAGAAGTCCATGATGGACACGCGCGCGGGCTTCACCGTGGGCGTGGGGCGGGTTTCCGCGTCGAGGCGCGCCTCTTCGGCGACCGCGTACCAGCCGGGGTGGACGGTCGGCTCGTCGGGGGTTTCCTCGTCGGCGAGCGACGCGGCCATCTCAGCGGGTGTTGGCTCCGGCGGCGGCACGAGAGCGGGCGCGACCGCCTGGACCGTGTCGGTCATGACGGGTCGGCCGGTGCGCACGGGCGGTGGCACCTGCACGGGATGTTTCACGGATGTTTCACGCGCGGGGATCGGCGTGGTTTCCTGCTCGTCCGGGGAAATCTCGCCGTCCGACGAGGCCTGGGCCTCCTCCTCACCGCCCGTTTCCTCGGGCACATCGGGGGCGGGTGCGTCCTCGCGCTCGGGAGCGTCGGCGGGGGCGGCGGCTTCCTGTGCATCGGTGGTCTGCGCGTCTGCGGCGCGGAAGTCGCCAGAGTCGGCGGATGCGCCAGCGTCGGAGCTGTCAGCCTCGGATGCACCAGCATCGGCGGCAGACTCGGTCGCGGCCGTGCCATCGGTCGCGGCGCTCTCCGCGGAGACATCATCAGCCGTAGGTTCCTCGGAGGTGGCCTCGGAGGTGGCCTCGGATCCGGCAGAAGGCTCGTGGGCATCGGTTCCGGCCTCGGGCGCACCAGCCGTGACGTCGGCGGGCGCGGGCACGCCGGCCTTCTCGGCGGCGGCATTGGCCTCGGTGATTTCTCCGGGCGTGGCGCTGTTCGCGGCGGTCGCGGCGGGTGCCGCAGTCACAGCGGTGCCCTGAGCCTCGCCAGAAGCGGCGGGGCCAGCCCCATCTCGAGCCGCCCCGGCCTCTTCGGCCTCGGGCACGACCGGCTCGACGCCGACGGCGGCCAGGGCGAGGGTCGCCTCGGGATCCAGGGCGTCCGAGCTACGGTTCTTGTGGCCTTCGCGGCGTTCCTGAGCGCGACGGGCTTCGGCCTCGCGCTCGGCGTAGGCCTCTTCGCCCGGGCCCTCGAGGGCGGCGGCGCGCTCATCGGCGTCGGCGGATCCGGAGAAGAAGCGTTCTCCTCGCCCGATGGAGGTCGCGGTGAGGGTCTGTGTGAGCTGCGGGTTCGCGTTGCCGGCGGCCTCGATGATCTTGCGCAGCGCGGCCTTGGAGATCACCTGGGTCTCGTCGTGCGAAGCGGCGGGTCCACCCTCGGCGAGTTCGCGCTGGCGGTCCGCCATCGCGCGGCGGCGAGCGCGCTTGGCCTTGCGGCGGGCGGCGACCATGCGCGCGGCGTGGGCGGGATCCTTGGGAGAAACGCCCGCAGGCATGGCGCCAGGGGCGTACGCGGCGCCTCCCGTCGCACTACCGGCAGGCGTGCGCTCCCCTGCGACGGGGTGGGCACTCGACACGCCCGTGGCGGCCACGGCCTCGTTCGTGCCGGAGATCCCGGCGAGCTCGGCGGCCAGGCGCGCGATGCGTTCACGGCTCATGTCTTTTTCAACGGTCACGGTCTCAAGTGGCTCGATGCGCTGAGCGGGGCGCGCCCACGGCTCTTCCGTGACGATCCACGAGATGAGCTGCTCGCGCAGGTACGCACGCAGGTCGGACAGGTGCCCGGAGTTCTTCGCGGAGACAAGGACGCGCACGGTCACCGTGTACTCGTCGGAGTCGGTGATCTGCACACCCCACGTGCGCCCATCCCACAGGTCCGTGGAAGTCAGGAGCTGCTCGACCTTCGTGCGGATGAGGGTCATGGGCGCGGACCAGTCGAGCTTGAGCTCAACGGTGCCGAGCTGGGCGGCGGCGCGACGCGTCCAGTTCTCGAAGGGTGTCTGCGTGAAGTAGCGGCACGGAATGATGAGTCGGCGCTCATCCCAGATGCGCACGACCACGTAGGAAAGCGTGATCTCCTCGACGGAACCCGTCTCATGCTTGTCACCGGCGACGACGACGTCACCCACGCGGATCGCGTCGGTGAAGGCCAGCTGCAGGCCGGCGAACACGTTACCGAGGGTCTGCTGGGCGGCGAGACCGGCGATGACCGAGAGGACGCCGGCGGAGGCCAGCACGGTCGTCATAGCCTGGCGGGCGACCTCGAACGTGCCGATGATGGCGACCACGCCGACGACGACGACGATCCCTTGGGTGAAGCGGCGCAGCACTTGCGCCTGCGTCTCGAAACGGCGCGAACGACCCTGGTCAGATTCCTGGCGGGCTTTGGCGGCGTCCTCGAACACCCAGGCGGCGGCGTAGGCCATCCAGGTGAGGCACGCGAGGGCGAGGATGAGGAGCACGTGCATGAGGAACGTCGTGATCGACGTGCCGTTCCAGTCGGACAGATTCGGGTTGACCAGCGCGATGCCGAGCCCCGCCCACGCTCCCCACGCCGCGAAGGTGAAGTGGCCCGGGCGGCGCACGCGCGCCAGGATCGACGAGGCCGTGGCGGCCTTCGCGAAAGCCTTACGCAAGAGCGCGGACATGACGACCGAGATGACGACACCCACAAAGGCGCCGACGATTGGGCCGAGAATCAGGAGGGTGAAGTCAATGGTCGTGACGACGGCGGCCTCCGCCCCGGATTGAGGGTCTGCAATCGCCCGCGTGAGAGCGTCCGAGGCCTGGGCGAGGGCACCGAGTGCTGGTGTCATAGTCATACATCAAGGGTAGGTCGCCTAGCTGATGAAATCCTGTGAATTCCGCACAATTGCAACGTTTTCCAGTAATGTGTCAGCTGTCACTCCGTTTTGTTTTGACGTGCCGAGCGCGTTCTGCCTAAACTATCTCCCGTCTTCGGACGCCAGTTCGACGGCCAAGCAGGCCCCCATCGTCTAGCGGCCTAGGACACCGCCCTTTCACGGCGGCGACACGGGTTCGAATCCCGTTGGGGGTACCACCGGTCGCTATCGTGACCGGAATAATTCAATAGGTCTTACCTGTTGTAAGGCCCCGTAGCGCAGTTGGTTAGCGCGCCGCCCTGTCACGGCGGAGGTCGCGGGTTCAAGTCCCGTCGGGGTCGCCGACCAGACCTTTTGGTTCAGGTCTTGGCTCTGTAGCTCAGTTGGTAGAGCGTTCGACTGAAAATCGAAAGGTCACCGGATCGACGCCGGTCGGAGCCACCAGCAAGTCCCCGAAGCTTTTGCTTCGGGGCTTTTGTTTTGCCTGGCGACTACTACGTACCACCCGCCGCCTGTGGCGCGGTTGCAACTGCTCCCCACCTGCCACCTACCGCCAACAGCC
>NZ_JAPWAD010000021.1:0-49174 GCF_041432695.1 Pauljensenia sp. 27098_8_83
GGGGCCCGCAACAGTGTGAACCGGCTCATCGGAGCCGAGGTGTTGTTCACCTACACCGACCCTCAGTTTGAGGGGGCGTTGCCGGCGATGAACAACCAGATCGAAGGCGCGACCAACGCGCCCTTGCGTCAACTGTTGCGAGACCACCGGGGAATGCGGCTGACCCGCCGGATCAAAGCGATCTTCTGGTGGTGCTACATGCACACCGAAAACCCGCTCCCACCAGCCCAGATCCTCAAAATCATGCCCACAGACACCCAGATTGAAGCCCAATGGGAACACGCCTCGCGCACACACCCCGCAGCCGGTGTCATCCCCAGATGGGGCGACGCCATCGCCTGGCACGACCTCCACCACACAAGCCCCCACCGAAACAACTGGGACTAACCCTCCACCAACTCTTTTTGTCCTTTAACCCGACTTTTCGGCTTGTTAGTGCGGGAAAGTCGGTATTGAAGGTGGTGGGAGCCAACCTGAAGGATGGACAAAACGTGTTGGTTTTGTGGTGACTTTTCGGCTTGTTAGTGCGGGAAAAGCCACATTGAAGTTGGTTGTTTCATCGTGGGGGTATGAATACCCCTCAATGCCCGGCGTGCGGGCGAACGATGACCAGGTATGGGCACTCAGGTTCAGGGGCGCAGTTCGCCGAGGCGTGCTAGCTGCCTGTGCTCTTCGCCGTGCAGGCGGGCCCTCTGATTCGCACATTATCCCGATGATATGCGTGTGGGCCCGACACCTCGCATGTGAACCCGATGATATGCGTGTGGGCAGCGCCGCCTACGTGCATATCGAGAGGTTTACGTGCGTATCAAGGCGTTAACGCGCATATTCAGCGGTTCGCGTGCGAGCTACACACCAGGCCGGGCACCGTCGTGTCCAAAACGCAGCCCGCCTCAGCCGCAACACCCCGTTGTCAATGTTTTTACCGAGGTGGTCTGCGATTTGGGCACCGCACCGCCCTGAACCGCGACATCACCACCGCCCAACGGGGGGATTTGCACCATTAGGGGCGCGACACGCCGGCGACACGCCGAAGGGAGACTCCTAATGCTGCAAACCCCCACCATTACACCTGGTGTCATGCTCCCTCACTGGTGCTGGGCTGCCTGGCCAGGTGCAGTTTAACGTCGGTGAGGCGTCGTCGGCGATGACGGGGAACGTCATGGTCGGACAGCTCCGCGAGGACGCTTGTGTCCGATGGGGCGTTACACCCGATAGGGAAGATTCAACCCCTTCTGATCGGGTGGAATCTTCCCTAACGGGTTGAATGCTCCCGATCAGGCGGAATGTTCCCGATGGAGTTGATCATGTTTGAGGAGCAGTGGCGCGAGCGCGCTAGCCCAACGACACCGCCTCGACCTTGTCAGGGACCGAGCCTCGATCAACACGTTTTGACCTATATCCCCGAGGTTGGCTTACTTGCCGTGGTAGCGCGGGCTGGTCCCCAGGTGAGTGGGGTAGGGGTTACGCTCGTCGCCGATCATGCTCTCGTCCAGACCCCGGTAGGTGTAGGAGTTGTCGTAGGCGATCTCGAAGGGGGAGACCACGCCGTCGGTGTACTGCTTGACCTCGTCGGGCGTCGGACTGGAGCCACCCTCCTTGACTGCCAGGGGGTTCTCGTCGGGGTACTGGCTGGGGTCCGTGTTGACCATTGCGCCGGGTGCGATGCCGCCGTAGCCCGTGTACTTGTTCCACGTGTGGTCCGGGTTGGTTCCCGTGTGAATGAGGAGCTGAAGGAGCTGGTTCGTGGTGGCCTGGGGCCACTTCTGTCGGGCGAGTGCGAGAGAGCCGGCGACGAGGGGAGTCGAAGCTGATGTGCCGCTGGTGGTTACAAGTTCCCCACTTGAATAATCACGAATTTTTACAGGTCCTCCAACAGCTGCGCTGACGACACCTTCACCCCACGAGGAATAGTCTTGAAAGTTCCCGTCGGTATCGATGGCAGTTACGCCGATGACACCGGACCACTTTTCGTAGGTGACATCCGTTTCGTTCTTTGCATCGTTGCCGGCAGCGGCGGCGATGACTATCCCCTGGGACATTGCTCGTGCTATCGCCCACTTGAGAGCTTTACTTCCGCCTGCATATGAGGACGAAATGCTAATGATCTGAGCGCCATCGTTGATTGCGGTATTGATCAGTGATGAGGATTCGTTCTTATCAATACCAGAGACGCCCGCACAATCTGAACCGGCTGAGTCATCGGAAAAAACTAAGCGATATGAGAGGATTTTGGCGTCGGGAGAGATGCCGTAGTCTCGTGCGACCAGGAGTGATGCCATGGCAGTGCCATGGGTTTTGGTGCGCATGGACGAAGTCACCGTGCACGGCGACTTATCGGTGATATCGGCACCTGCCAGCTCGGGAGCGCTGGTGTCGACCTCGCCGTCCAGGATGGCGATGGTGACACCCTGCCCGGTGTAGCCCTTCGCTCGAGCTTGATCCAGGTGGTAGTACGCAAAATAGGGTTGGTCGGCGGCGGTGATGGTGTCCGCTGCGTGCGCCGGTCCGGACGGCAGCGCGGTGGCCCCCGCAGCAAGTGCCAGGGTCGATGCCGCGATGCCGAGCAGGCGCGCCGTGCTGTTCCTACGTGTCACCATTGGCGGGGATCCCATCCGTCGTCCTTGCGTGGTGCGGGCGAAATATCCTTGTCGGAACCGTAGGTCTGCGACAAGGGGTTCACGTAGCCCTCGGGCAGCTCGTCCTCGTCGTCCTCAAAGCGGAACGGCGTGTAGTGGCGTCGCTGGGCCTTCTTCTCGTCTTTCTTGCCTCCTGCGCCAGAACCGCCAGCACCCATGAAGCTGCCGGTTCCCTGAGAGCGACCGCTGGCCGCAGAGCTTCCAGTGCCATTCGCGCCGCTGGACGTCCCCGACATGCCCGTCACACCGGACGTCCCGTTGGTACCAGCCCCCGTCGCGCCAGCAGGAGCGGGGGGCGTGTACTTGCCGAACCCGGCACCGGAGTAGGAACCGGTGCGCAGGGCAGTTGATCCGGCAGCGCTTCCTACTCTCGCTCCTGCTCCACCGGCTCGTCCCATGATGGACGCGGCAGAACCCATACGAGCGGAACCGCGAAGGCCCAGCGCGCCTGCGCCGAACATGCCGACTCCACCGAGGCGACCAGCCGTCGATGATTTGCTGGCTGGGCCACCGTTGAGGCGCCACAAAGGATGATCGCGATCGACGGGGGAAGCCGGGGTGTGACCGCCAATGACACCGTTCGCGTGACGGTCACCGTTGACGCGCGTGTGCAGCAGGTCGATATCCATCAGATCCTGCGGATCGGTGACGGGGTTCAGGCGGGATCCGGGCTCTCCCTCGGAGATATATTGGTTGGGAACACGCTTCGAGGACATGACGCGGGAATCGATGGGACCGCCCTCGTCGTATCCATCCGCATACAGGCCCGAGCCTTGCCCCCGAAGGTCGGAACGCCCATAGTCGTTATCGCGGCTGGCACCGTACACGCCTGCTTCGTGGGGTGAGACCCACATGTTGCCTTGGTCGAGCTGATCGCTGACAGATGGAGTTGAGGGACCGTTCTGGGGAGGTAATTTGATGTCTGGATTCCCCGAAGCAAACTCCTCGACCTGCTCGGTATGAGCCTTCAACTGATCGGCGAGCTTCTGCGCCTCGTCATTGACTCGCTGCAGGATGGCCGTGGCGGCGGCCTCGCGCTGCGCGTTTGCCTGCGCCTCGATCGCGTCCACGTAGGCCGCACCGGTCGTGGCGATCGTGTTGATGGGCTCTCCGAACGGACCCAGGTGCTTTGCGACCGGGATAACGACCTGAGCGAGTCCCCGCATTGCTTCGGTTGCCTTGTCCAGGAGCGTGGGGGACAGGAGCTTTGCGTCCTCGGCGGCGTGCACGAGCAGACGTCGACCCTCGACGTAGTGCTCGGTGCCGGTCACGTACCCCTGACGTTCGCTGCTGTAGCGTTTCTGTGTCTGATCGATCCAGCTATCAATGGCCTCGCCCGTTTGTCCCTCAAAGCCCTGGTATTCCTTGAAGTGGGACACACTCGAGCTCATGACCCCCATTCCTTCGATGATCGTGGAGTGTTCGGAGTCGTAGTTGCGGAGCTTGCGGGATTCCTCCACGCCCTCAACGAACTTCATGAGGCGCTCGTACATGGGGCTGCTCACCATTGTTGTCTCCTCTCATGCGTTTCGGGCTAGAAGTCTGTCTGCGCGTCCTGGGTGGGCGCACCGTTGGTTCCCGCAGTCGTTGCGGGATCGGGACTCGTTGCTGACCCGACAGGTGAGGAGGAGGGACTCGGCGAAGGGGTGGGCGTCGGTGAGGTGTAGGACGATGGGTCGCCCATCGAGTTTCGGAGTGCCTTCAGCTCGTCCCCCGTCGCATGCTCAACGGCGGCAAAATCCTCGATCGCTTGATCGACATTGCGCCCAAAGGAGCGGAGAACGTCATGCTCGGTAGCGGCAATCTTCCCGTATGCGCCGAGGAAAGCGATAAACGCGTTCCGCAGTGCCTGGGGGCCCGCCTCATCGGTCCACAAACGCTCGTATTGTCCGTTGGATAGGCGGGTGATTGCCTCGGAACTCGAGGCTATTGCCGCCCCCCCTTGCTCGACGTCCTGCCGAGTTTGGGCATGCTTATTGGAATCGAAAGCGACGTCAGCCACGGCGCACCTCCTGCGTAGCGAGTCCGCCAAATGCGTGTCCCGCGGAACAAAATCAGACCCTGATCAGCATATGACCAGGTGTTCAAGAAAACAAGTCATATGACGGACAGCGGACGAGGTGCAGCGTTAGTTACTGTGCCCTGTTGGATTACTTGCCGTGGTAGCGCGGGCTGGTCCCCAGGTGAGTGGGGTAGGGGTTGCGCTCATCGCCGATCACCTTCTCGTCGAAGCCGCGGTACGTGTAGGAGTTGTCGTAGGCGATCTGGAAGGGGGAGACGACCCCGTCCACGTACTGCTGGACCTCCTCGGGCGTGGGTTCTACATCCGGGCGTTTAGTCGTCAGGGGGTTCTCGTCCGGGTACTGGCTGGGATCGGTGTTGACCATGGCACCGGGGTCAGCGGGGCCGTACCCCGTGCGATCGTTCCACGCATGATTCTGGTTCGTGCCGGTGTGGACGAGGAGCTGGAGTAGCTGGTTCGGGGTCGCCTGCGGCCACTTCTCGCGGGCAAGAGCCACGAAGCCTGAGACCAGCGCAGTGGACACGGAGGTACCCGTCACCGTTGTGTTCTGACCCGTCGAATAGTCGCGCACGGTCGCGGTGCCCACGGCCGCCGACACAAGGCCATCGCCGCTGGAAGAAGAATCGATCACCTTTCCTTGGGTGTCGATTGCGCCGACGCCAACGACACTGGACCACCAGGACAGGGCGAGAGCGTCGGAGTTCCTGCCTGAGTTACCGGCGGCAGCAACGACAATGACGCCCTGGGACATGGCGCGGGCCACCGCCCACTTCAGGAAGTCTTGGCGTTCGTCGCTGGATACGGACATGTTGATGACCGTCGCCCCGTCGTTCATGGCGTGGTTCATGAGGGACGCGTACGTGTCCTTGCGGACGCCGAAACGGCCTTCGCAGTCCTGTCCGGACGTGTCACCCTCGGCGGTAAAAGACATGCGATACGACAGGATCGTCGCGTCGGGGGCAACGCCGTAGGCATCCGAGGCGATGATCGAGGCCATCGCGGTGCCGTGCGTCTTGCTCTGCGTGCTCGACGTGACGGCGCAGGGTGTCTTGTCGGTGATATTCGTTTTCGCCAGCTCGGGGGCTGACGTGTCGACCTCGCCGTCCACGATCGCGATCGTGACTCCTTTACCCCTCAGGCCCATGTTGCGGGCTTCGCTGAGGTAGTAGTAAGCAAAATACGACTGATCAGCTGCCGTGATCGGGTTGGCGGCGTGCGCGGGGCCGGTCGGCAGAGCCGTCGCACCCGTGGCGAGCGCCAGGGTCGATGCCGCGATGCCGAGCAGGCGCGTTGCGGAAGAGGCAGGTTTCGTCATTGAAAGGGACTCCATCGATGGACAGCCACGACGCGTCTCCTCGTGGCTGGCACACTGATCATGTGTTCGGCGTGATGGGGGACGTCGCTCAGCATATGTTGCGGTTACCGAAAAGGCAACGTGCATCATGCCCCGGGCGCGCGCTCCAGGAGGTAGGTAAGCAGCGTGATCGCGCCCTGTTTGGACAGGGGTTCGTTGCCGTTGCCGCACTTGGGGGATTGGACGCAGCGCGGGCACCCGGACTCGCAGTCGCAGGAGGACACGGCCTCGAGCGTGGCCGCGACCCACGACCGGGCGCTGTGAAAGCCGGCGAGCACGTGCCCCGCGCCGCCCCGGAACGCGTCGTGAATAAACACGGTGGGTGCGCCCGTGTCGTCGTGCAGCTCGGTGGACAGGCCGCCCAGGTCCCAGCGGTCGCAGGTCGCGACGACGGGCAGGATCCCGATCATCGCGTGCTCGGTCGCGTGCAGGGTGCCCGCCAGGTCGGCGGGCTCGATCCCCATGGCGGCCAGCGCCCCCGGAGTGAGGGTGAACCACGTGGACTTCGTGGGCAGCGTATGGGTGGGCAGGAACAGCTCGATGTTGCGGATGAACTCAAGCCCGGGCAGGCGCAGCAGGTCGTAGTCGGTGACCCGCGTCGACACGTTCGTCGGCCCGTGATGCCACGTGACCGTGCCGTCGCCGCACACGTACGTCTCCTCGATCGCGCACACTTCGACGCTCGTGTGGGTCGCCGAGCGCGTGCGCAGGGGAGTGCGCACCTCCTCGACCAGGGCGACGCGCGCGTCGCCCGTCCGCGCGGGCGGGATGATGATCGACGAGGCCTGGGCCACCTCCCGTTCCCCACCCCCGAGGCGCTCGCTTCCCTGGGCACCGCCCGGCGCCTCGGGCAGGAGAGCGCGCGGCCACCCCTGGGAGGCGGGTGCGGTGGGCGTGGTGAGGGAGCTGAGGGAGAGCACGTGGAAGGTGCGCCCCTGGTGGATGTAGATGGCGCCGGGGAAGACGTGGGCGTCGGCGGAGGCCTGGTCGATCGTGCCGATAACGGTGCCGGTGGCCGAGTCGACGATCTGGACGTCGCCGGCGGCTCCGCGCAGGTCGGTGAGGTCGCTGGGGCGCTCGGGACGAGTGGCGTCCCAGAAGAACCCTGAGGGCCTGCGCTTGAGGTACCCGTCGGCGACGAGGCGCTCGGTCACGCCGCGCAGTTCCGGCCCAAAGTAGGTGATATCGGACGGCGTGATCGGTATTTCGGCGGCCGCCGCGGCGACGTGCGGTGCCAGCACCCATGGGTTCGAGGGGTCGATGACGGAGGCCTCGACCTCGCCGAGAATATGCTCGGGGTGGCGCACCAGGTACGCGTCCAGCGGGTTGTCCGACGCGATGAGCACGGACGTGCCCGGCGCGCCCGCGCGACCCGCGCGCCCGATCTGCTGGCGCAGGGACGCGCGCGTGCCCGGCCAGCCGACCGTGATCGTTGCGTCCAGCCCCGAGATGTCCAGGCCCATCTCGAGCGCCGACGTCGTCGCGAGCGCCCTCACGCCTCCCGTGCGGATCGCCTCCTCGAGCGCCCGACGCTCCTCGGGCAGGTAGCCGCCGCGATACGCACCCACCCGTCCCGCGTTCGCGGAACCACGCGCCGAGAGGCGGTCGCGCACCTGAGCGGCCACGGCCTCGGCCCCCGCGCGCGAGCGCACAAAAGCGAGGAGGCGCGCGCCCTCCTCGACGAAGGCGGCGGCCAGGTTGGCGGCCTCGACCCCGGCGCTGCGCCGCACGATCGGGACCGTGAGCGTGGCCGTACCGGGAGGCGCGTCGAGGGCCTCCAGGAAGGAGGAAATATCGACCTCGGACTCGTCGGCCATGATCGCGCCCTGCCACAGGACCAGCTCGTGGGCACCGGCCGGCGATCCGTCCTCGGTGATCGCGACCGCGTCGCGCCCCGTCAGCGCGCGCCCCACCGCCGCCGCGTCGCGCACGGTCGCACTCAGCATGACGACCCGCGGATCCGCGCCCAGGTGGTGGGCGACGCGCAGCAGACGGCGCACGACCAGCGCAATGTGCGAGCCGGTCACGCCGCGCCAATGGTGGGCCTCGTCGATAACGATGAGGCGCAGCGACGCCAGGAAACGCGACCACCGCTGGTGCGACGGCAGCATCACGTAGTGCAAGAAATCAGGGTTCGACAGGATCAGGTCGGCCCCCGCGCGCGCCCACTCTTTCGCCTCGCGCGGCGTGTCCCCGTCCACGGTCGTCGCGTGCACGCGGCGCAGCCTCTCATCGACGAGGCCGGGGCTTCCTGCCGGGTCTGCTTCTGCCTGCGTTTCGGCGGGGGTCGCGTCCTGGCCGAGCAGCGCCATGAGCGAGGCCAGCTGATCCGCCGCCAGAGCCTTCGTCGGAGCCAGGTAGAGGGCCGTCGGGCGGCGGTGAATCGCGGAAATGCGCGACGAATCCTCGGCCTCCACCAGGTCGGACAGGATCGGCGTCCACGCGGCCAGCGACTTGCCGGACCCCGTGCCCGTCGCGAGTACGACGTCGCGGCCCTCGCGTACAGCGTCCAAGGCCTCGCGCTGATGAACCCACGGGCGCTCTACGCCCCGGCGCGCCCACGCGTCCACGACGGCGGGGCTGACCCACTGCGGCCAATCCGCGATCCGCCCCTTCCTCCCCGGCAGCGTCATGTGGCCGAGCAGCCGATCATCCCCCGCGCTGAGGCGCTCCACGACCGCCAGCAGGTCGGCGGGGGAGGGAGAAGAGGCGAGGGTCGGCGGGGCCGTCGTGTTCGGTTGCGCCTGATCGTCCGCCTCGCCTCGAGGCGACGCCGACTTCCTTGTGTCCGGGTCCAAGCGCGCGCGGCCGCGTGAAGCCGCCCCGGCCTCGTACGAGTCGGGAGAGGCAGGGCGGTCAGCGCTCATCCGCGCCCGGATTCACCAACCCCAGCGCCTCGGAGGCGGACTCCTTCACGTACTGGATCGCCGCGATACCCGTCGAAATACCCGACGAAATAGCGTCACGCAGCTGCACATCCGACAGGCCGGCCTCCGTGTCCACCACGAAATCCGCGTACACGCCCAGCGTCCCCTCCGGCGACGTCGACGTGTACACCGTCGGAAAATACTTCTCACGATTCCAATTGTCCGCAGTTGCAAACAGAGCGGGCTCCGCGCTCTCCGCCGGCAGATCCGACTCCCACAGCGCACGAATCGACAGGAAACGCCCCGCCGTATCAAACGACACCAGGAACGGAACATCATCGAAAATCGCGCCCGCCGCGTGACCCTTCTCGATCACATCCAGCCCGTAGCCCATCTCGCGCACGGCCTCAACAACCCGCTCAAAATCAGCCGGGTAGGGGGTCACCTCATCTTCGGGAACCACGTACGGAACGTTCACAGCGAAGCCTCCCGACCCTGAGAATCCCAATCCACGAACCCCGGCAACGTCACCTCAAGATCCGCGAAAAAACCCATAATCATCGACATGGACGTCTCAAAGAAATTATCCAACTGCGCCTGAGTGAGCCCCGACATGACCACGACGTTGCACTCCGCGATCAAGCCATACTGCGTTCCATCCTCCAGGGGAGCCAGGTACGCCTTCGGGCCCGTGCGCGTCGAATTGCAGGCCGCGACCTCGCGGGCCAGCTCACCGAACTGCTCGGGCGTGCGCGCAATCCCGCGCCACTGCGCGCGCAACTGCAGAATCTGAGGGTTCGTCGCATTCCAGAAAAACGCGGCATTCGGCGTCAAATACGCCAGCTCGCCCTCGTTGTAGTCGCCGAAACGCACATCGCGAGAACGCAACAAATCCCGAATACGATCGGTGCTGACAGGTGAAGATGCAGCCACTGACAACTCCCGAGTGACACGTATGGATCGGACACCCCCACTGTAACCGAGGCCTCTCTCCCGCGCGCGCCCACCTTGTCTGACAACTTCCGTGCGCGTGTCGGCTGTTGTTCGTTGTGCCGTGCGTGCCGCCCAGGGGTACCGTGTGTTCCGCCCCTGCCCGGGACGAGGCCTGTGGAAGGTGCGCGGGCATCCCAACTGAGTGCCGCCCACCCGGGGCAGGCCTTGTGCTTCCCTGCCCACCCCAGTCCCCTGTGCGATCGCCTTCGACTAGCGTCAAACCCGAACCGATCCACACGCCCGCGCCACACTCCACTACAGTGGAGACGGAATACGCCATCGACACGAACGGAGGACACCATGGACGACCCCAACGCCGCCCTGCCCTCCGACCCCACCGTCGACGAGTCCTACACCAAAGGCTCGCGCCCTGCGCGCGCCCGCAAGCGCTCGTCGGCACCCGCCGACGCCGCCGGCCGCACACCCCGCGAAGACAGCGCGTCTGCGAACCAGCGTGCCACCCGAGCACGCACCCCCAGCCCCGCACCCGCCGACACGCCTGCGGCGAACGGGCCACGGCCTCGTCGACTCGTGTCCGACTCCTGGTACCGGCTCAAGCTGGCCCGACGCATCGGCGGCGTCGCCACCTGCCTGCTGCTCACGATGCTCATCAGTCACGTCGCCCTCGCAACCGCGCCCGGGCAAGTCCTCGACACCATCCTCATGGAAGGCACGATGCGCTCCGCGAGCCGCTACGAAGCCTTCTCCACACTCATCACGGGCATCGTGTCCGTGCCCGTCATGGTCGCATCCGGCCTCTTCGTCGCCCTTGTCGCCGCCGCGCGACGCCGACCCACCCTCGCCGGGCGCGCCCTCGGAGCCGTCGTCGGCGCGAACGTCACGACCCAAATCCTCAAGGACTACATCCTCACCCGCCCCAACCTCGGCGTCACAACGGGTGCCGGCAACTCGCTGCCCTCCGGGCACACGACCGTTGCCGTCACCCTCTCGCTCGCCCTCATCGTCGTCGCACCCCAATGGTTCCGCAGCCCGTCCGCGTGGATCGGGTGGGCGTGGACATCCCTCATGGGCGTGTCCGTCATGATGGAAGGCTGGCACCGCCCCTCCGACGTCATCACCGCCGTCCTCATCGCGGGGGCGTGGGCGCTCGCCCTGTCGCCCATCGAGCGGCGGCCCCGGCACGGCGCGAAAGTTCAACGCGTGATGGTGTGGGTGAGCCTCGGGCTCATCGTCATCGCGCTGCTGGCCACCGGTGCCGCCATGTGGGGCTTCAGTATGTCCGCCGCATCCCCCGGATCCGGCTACGGCTTCGAGGACTTCCTGCAAGTGAGGCCCTGGCGGTCCCGCGTCCTCGGCGTCGCCGCCGTCGCGTGGGTGAGCGCCGCGTGCGGCCTCATCATGCACGAAGTCGACCGCCTCGCGGGCGAGTAAATTCGGCGGTTCCGGCGGCTCCGGCTGATGTGCTGCGGTTCCGGCTGATGTGCTGCGGTGCTTGTGGCACCGCTGGTGTTCCGGGCGCTGCCTGTTCTTCGGGCGCTGCCTGTGGCGTCGCTGGTGTTCCGGGCATCGTCGGGCCTGGCTGCTGGGTGTGCCGGTCGGTGGTGGCTTTTCTGCTCATGGTGCTTGTGGTGCCGGTGGTGTTCTGGGCGTTGTCGGGCCTGGCTGCTGTGTGTGCCGGGTTACTTGCGTTGCTTGTGGTGCCGTTGGCGTTCCGGGCGCGCCTGATTTCCGGCCGCCGCGTGGCCTGCCCGCCCGCTCGCCGTCTGCGCTGCGAGCTTTCAGCTCGGCGCGTCGTCTCGAAGCCCGGCCGGGCCCTGCAGGCCTCGCGGCGGCCTCTGATCGGGCGGTGCTTATCGTTAGTGTGTTGCCGGTCAGGCCCCTGCGGCGTCCTCCGCACCGGCGGTGCCTGTGTCGCTGATCGGCGGCTTGGTGCTTCGTCTCGAACCCCGGACTGGCCCGTCGGCCTGCCCCCGTGGCCTGCCACCACGTCCTGGCCCGTCGGCACAGCAATTTCGCATGCAATTCCCCTATATCTATTTCAAACTTTGAATTCAAATCGTTGGAATTGCAACGTTTTCAGATGTTGTTGAAAGTTCATGCAATCGAATTGCATGCGATTTTGCTGAGTGCTGGCCCTGCCGCCCACGGGCACTGTAGCCAAGACGTGCATGCGGGATAAAGTTCTCCCTGCTCGGGTTGTTGGTGGCTCGAGCGGTACAAAGTTCTCCCTGCTGGCGTCAAATGCCCCAAAATCGGCGTTTTTCGGTGTGCTGGGAGAGTTTTGTCCCGGGTGGGCCGCTGGCTTCGGTGTGCTGGGAGAGTTTTGTACCGGTTCGACCCGCGAGGGCTGCGAACAGGGAGAGTTTTGTACCGGGCCGTCGAATCAGGTGTGCAGGGCCGGTTTCGTGAAACCACCGGAACCACTGCGGATTACCAGTTTGCTGCTGACAGGCATCGGACGTCGTGACGTAACTAGCCCCACATGACTCTAGCGGTGGATAATGGCGGCGGGTTATCGAGCTGCTGACTTGGCAGGCAGTGGCCCTGCCGTCGGCGCTCCAACCCCGCCACCAACCGCAGATCACCAGAAAGGGCCGCCATGCCTCGTCCCGCATCAGCCGTCGTCACCTCCAAGCCCGCGCGCTTCGTCCTGGCGCTGCTGCGCATCGCGGTTGGCTTCATTTTCCTGTGGTCGTTCGTGGATAAGACCTTCGGCCTGCACTATTCGACGGGCCCGTCGCGCGCGTGGATCAACGGTGGCACGCCGGCGCAGAGCTACCTGACGGGCGCCACCACAGGCAAGCCCCTGGCCTCCTTCTTTGAGTCCCTCGCCGTGCCCGCGATGGATTGGCTGTTCATGCTGGGTCTGCTGGGCATTGGGCTGGCATTCCTGCTGGGTATCGGCACGCGGCTCGCGGCCATCGCGGGCGTCGTCATGCTGGGCTTCATGTACGCGGCCGTCGCGCCGTGGGTGTGGGGCTCCCTCAATCCGGTCGTCAACGAGCACCTGGTCTACGCGCTCGTCCTCATCCTGATTCCGCTCACCAGCGCGGGTGACACGCTCGGTCTGGGCGCGTGGTGGAAGGGCCTGGGGCTCGTCAAGAAGCTGCCCTTCCTCGTCTGATTCGTTCCCTCGACGAGGCCGTGGCCGGGTTCTCCGGTCGCGGCCTCCGCGTTTTGTGGTGGGGGCTGTCGCGTTGGTGGGGGCTGTCGCGTTGGTGGGGGCTGTCGCGTTGGTGGGGGCTGTCGCGTTGGTGGGGGCTGTCGCGTTGGTGGGGGCTGTCGCGTTGGTGGGGGCTGTCGCGTTTCGTGGTTTCCCAACAATCTCGCATGCAATTCCCCTGGGTCTATTTCAAATGTTGAATTGCGATCGTTGGAATTGCAACGTTCGTAGGGGATGTTGAAGGTTAAAGTAATTGAATTGCATGCGGAATTTTGGGTGCGAGGCCGGGGTGCCGGGAGCGTGGGAGCGCGGGGTGTCGGGAGTCGGGACGTAGGTCCCCGATGGATCCCGAAAAAGCGTGCATGTGATGAGGGGAACGGCCCGCCGCGCGCGTCGCGTTTCTGACGCACGATTGACACTAGATATTGTGGTCATCGTTCGGCTCAAACACTAGATCTAGTGATTCGTGATCGCGTACCCCTAGATCTAGGGGAGGCCACACCGGGCGGAGGAAACCTCCATCACCCACAGTGCCACGACCGCGCCCCACAAGGGCGCAGTGTTCACGACGTGTCGATCACGCGTCCGAACAGCAGGACGGTCGCCCGCCGGAGGCGGTGAAGCGGCGGCGGGCCGCCTTCGCAACGCAACGCCGCGACACGGCGACACAGTCCAACAACCACACAGCGACAACCACACACAGCCCCACCACACAGCGACAACCACACACAGCCCCACCACACAGATCCCCACGCCGAAGTACCCACTGCAGAACTGCAGAACTGCAGAAGTGCAGACACGCAGACACGCGGCAACGCAGAAAAGACAGGACCAGAACAATGACCGCACCCCGATACGACGTCGACGCTATTGCAACCGTCGAGGAGTACCTCGATCGTTCCGATTGGCGAGTGAACGCCAACGCGAACCAGGGGTATTCGCTGGGCGGTCTGATCCTGAATTCGGCGGGCAAGATCGTCGCCAACTACTGGCTTGAGCACGTCTACACTCCGGAGATTGGCGCGCCGCACCGCGAGGGCGACTACCACATCCACGACCTCGACATGTTCGCCGGCTACTGCGCCGGCTGGTCCCTCAAGCGCCTCATCCAGGAGGGCTTCAATGGCGTCGGCGGCGCGATCGCCTCGGCCCCGCCGCGCCATTTCTCGTCGGCCTGCGGCCAGATCGTCAACTTCCTCGGCACCCTCCAGAACGAGTGGGCGGGTGCCCAGGCGTTCTCCTCCTTCGACACCTACATGGCGCCCTTCGTGCGCCTGGACGACATGGAGTACGAGGAGATCGTGCAGTGCATGCAGGAGCTCATCTACAACCTGAACGTGCCTTCGCGCTGGGGCAGCCAGTGCCCCTTCACGAACCTGACCTTCGACTGGACGTGCCCGGACGACCTGGCCGACGAGCATCCCCTCATCGGCGACGAGGTCGTCGACTTCACCTACGGCGAGCTGCAGCGGGAAATGGACCTCATTAACCGCGCGTTCATCGAGGTCATGACGGGCGGCGACGCGGACGGCCGCGTCTTCACGTTCCCGATCCCGACCTACAACATCACGCCCGACTTCGACTGGGAGGGCGAGAACGTCGACGCCCTCTTCGACATGACGGCAAAGTATGGTCTGCCCTACTTCCAGAACTTCATCAACTCGGACCTGGACCCGCACATGATCCGCTCGATGTGCTGCCGCCTGCAGCTGGACCTGCGCGAGCTCCTCAAGCGCGGCAACGGCCTCTTCGGGTCGGCGGAGCTCACGGGATCGATCGGTGTGGTCACGCTGAATATGGCGCGCCTCGGCTACCTGTACAAGGGTGACGAGGAGGGCCTGGTCGCGCGCATGGACGAGCTCATCGACCTGGCCTCGAAGTCCCTCGAGATCAAGCGCGAGACCATCCAGTACCACATGGATCACGGCCTCTTCCCTTACTCGCAGCGCTACCTGGGCACGCTCGATAACCACTTCTCGACGATTGGCGTCAACGGCATGAACGAGATGGTGCGTAACTTCAGCGATGACGCCTACGACCTGACGGACCCGCGCGGCTTTGACATGTGCGTGCGCATCCTGGACCGTGTGCGCGAGCGCATGGTTCAGCTCCAGGAGGCCACCGGCCACATGTACAACCTAGAGGCGACCCCCGCGGAGGGCACGACGTACCGCTTCGCGAAGGAGGATCGCAAGCGCTTCCCCGACATCATCCAGGCGGGCACGCCCGAGGAGCCGTACTACACGAACTCCTCGCAGCTGCCGGTCGCGTACACGGATGACCCGTTCCAGGCCCTCGAGGATCAGGAGGTCCTACAGGGCAAGTACACGGGCGGCACGGTCCTGCACCTGTACATGGGTGAGCGCGTTTCCTCGGGCGAGGCCTGCAAGGAGATGGTGCGTCGCTCGCTGACGGCCTTCAAGGTCCCCTACATTACGATCACGCCGACCTTCTCGATCTGCCCGGTCCACGGCTACCTGGCGGGCGAGCACTTCACCTGCGACAAGTGCGCTGCCGCTCACCCCGACGCCGAGCCGCAGGCCTGCGAGGTGTGGACGCGCGTGATGGGCTACTTCCGCCCGGTCCAGTCCTTCAACATTGGCAAGAAGGGCGAGTACCACGAGCGTCAGATGTTCTCAGAGACCGCCGCGGACGCGCACGGGGAGCTCGTCAGCGCGTTCCCTCCCGCGGGGAGCCGCTGACGTGAGCGCACGTCCCCCGATTGGCGAGGCCGGGGCTCCCCGGGAGGGCACGCTGAGCCTGGGCGGCCCCGGCCTCGTCGGGGGGCGAGCGAACCGCGAGTGGACGCCGGACGACCTGCAGATCGCCGGCCTCGTCCCGATGTCGACCGTGGACTGGCCGGGGAAGTTCGCGGCGTCCCTGTTCCTGCAGGGGTGCCCGTGGGCGTGCCCGTACTGCCACAACAGCGCGATTATCGACCTGCGCATCCCGGGCGTGGTCGCATGGAGCACGCTCGAGGATCTGCTGGCGCGCCGCCGCGGCCTCCTCGATGGCGTCGTGTTTTCCGGCGGCGAGGCGACCCGCCAGGTAGCGCTGGGGGCGGCGATGGCGCGAGTGCGCGAGCTCGGCTTCGGCGTCGGCCTGCACACCGCGGGCCCCTACCCGCGCCGCCTGGCGGAGCTGCTGGGCGCGGGCCTCGTCGATTGGGTGGGCATCGACGTGAAGGCGACCCGGGGCAACTACGAGGCCGTGGCCGGGCGGTCGGGTGCCGGCGAGCGGGCGTGGGAGTCGCTGGGCATCGTCCTGGCCCACCCCGAGGTGGACCACGAGGTGCGCCTGACCGTCTACCCCGACGGACCCTCCGACGGCTTCGAGGTTGCGGCGTGCGCGAGAGAGATGGGGGCGAGGACCTTCGCCCTCCAGCAGGCCCGCGACATGGGGACGCCGGACGGGTTCTGTGCGACGAGGCCGGGGTGGGACGACCAGGTTCGCTCCCTCGCGCGGGACATCGAAACCCTGGGTTTTGACAGGTTTATCTTCCGTGGTGACTCGTAGAGCTTTTGTCAAGTGACAGCGCCGCATGGTGGGAAAAAATATGGTGAAGGTTTCACTTGTGACCCGTGATCGCGGTATTGTGTAACAACCTCGTGACCGTGAAGTCTGGAGTTTCGATGGCTGAAGAGCTGCATTTCGACGACCCTGCGGCGGCTGCCCAGGACCCGTCGACCGACGCTGAAGCGCTGCGCCAGCTGGCGTACCGCTACCCCGAGCTGCGCCCGGTGGTGGCCGCGCACCCGCACGCCTATCGCGGGCTGCTCGACTGGTTGCACCAGTTCAACGATCCGCAGGTCAACGCGGCACTCGAGGCTCGCGACGACTATGACGGCTACATCGACTCCAACGGCTACCTTGTCATGCACGGTGATGTGTCCGGCGCGGTCGCCGGCTCATCGATCCGCACCTCCGAATCCGGCATGTACGTGCTCGGCCAGGGTGGCGTGAACTCTTACTCGCAGGTCGAGCGCACCACCCCCTACTCGGCTGTCGTCGGCACGAATGCTCCCGTCCCGCAGGTGGGTGCTCGCGAGCAGGTCGTTGCCCAGGTGCAGCGTCATTCCATCCTGGGAGGCAAGGCCGCCCAGGATCCCGAGGCGACCGCCGTCTACCCGAGCGCATCCGCAGGTTCGTCCTACCCCAGCGCGTCGGGCACCCCCGCGCGCACGCAGCCCATGCCCCAGGCCTACCGGGGTGCAGGCGCGTCCTACCAGGTCCAGCCGAGCGCCCCGCAGAACGCCGCGCCCGCCGTCGAATCCAAGGAAAAGCGCGGCTTCCCCGTCATGGCCGTCATCCTCGGCGTCCTCGCCGTGACCGCGGCGATCCTCCTCGCCTTCGTCATCTACGTGTTCACGCGCGGATACGAGGGACCCGCGGCCGGTTCGAGCCCGAGCTCGTCGTCCTCCTCGTCCTCGTCGGCCCCGACGCCTTCTGCGAGCGCCACGACCGAGGAACCCGTGAAGTACCCGGCCCCCGCCGGTGCGATTACCGTCGACTCTTTCTCCTCGCCGTCCGGGAATATCACTTGCTCCTTCACCGCTGACGGTGTCAGCTGCGGCATTGGTGAGTCCGATTGGGCTGAGGACGGTTTCGCCTCCTGCACCGGCAACAAGGTCGGCGTCCTGACCGCCACGAAGGACAAGGCCGGACAGTCCTGCGAGAGCGCTTCGCCCAGCGGCGGCAACGCCCTCGCCTACGGCGCGGCCGCCACGAAGGGCGACTACGCCTGCCACTCCACGCAGGATGGCATCAGCTGTTGGAACACGAAGACCGGTCAGTCCTTCGCGTTGGCGCGCGGCGGCTGGATGATCGGCACGACCGGCGAGATCGGCCCCGAGAAGTTCAGCTGGAACGACTGACCCCACGCGCATGACGTGCGCATAACGGAGGGCGGGCCCGAGGGATTCCTCGGGCCCGCCCTCTCGATCTGAGTCGACGAGGCCTGGGTGCGGCCGTCCTGTGGGATGGTGCCTCGGGCCGCGCGTCGCGACCCGGGCGCGGCGGGGCACCCCGGCCTCGTTCCCGCTCCGGCGCTACGCCTTCTCGATGGGGCCCAGGATCAGGTTCGCCCACGCGGCGTGCAGGGACTCCTGGTCGGAAGGCTGGAAGAGGCCGGCGAGCGCGTCGCGGTACAGGCGCGAGAGCTCGTGCGTGTTGTAGTAGGCGCTGCCCCCGCACGCGCGCATGGCCTGCTCGACGGCACGAAGCGTGGCCTCGGCAGCCGCGTTCTTCGCGGCGGACAGCTGCGGCATCCACGAGCGGCCGCGGTCCACGCCCTCGTCGATGTCGCGCGCCAGCTCGCGGATCTGCGGGCCGACCGCGTTCATGATGAGTGCCGCCTCGGCGATGCGCCAGCGGATGTCGGGGTCGTTGGAGTAGGTCGTCTGGTTCTTCACCGAGCGGCGCTTCGCCACGTGCTCGGCGGCGACCTCGACGGCACGCTCGCCGACGCCCTGGTAGGTGGCGGCCAGGAGGATCTCGAAGTGGGAGAAGATCCCGAAGATGACGGGGTCGGCGCTCGGGCCCGGGTCCGTGATCGTCAGGATGCGCTCCTCGGGCACGGTCACGCCCTGGAGGAGTGTCGTCATGGACTGGGTGGCGCGCATGCCCAGCGTGTTCCAGTCGTCCTTGATCGAGTAGCCCTCGTCGTCGCGGTGGACGATGCCGAACACGGACTTGGGGCCCTCCTCGGCCTGTGCGCGCCCGAAGATGAGCAGGCGCGTCCACACGGGGGACAGGGACGTGAAGATCTTGGTGCCCTCGAAGGAGTAGCCGCCGTCCGTCGTCGCGGTTGCCCGCGTCGTCGAGCCGAAGAGAACGAGGTCGTTGCCCGGCTCGGAAATACCGAAGCCGAAGACCTCCCCGGCCGCCGCGTCGCGCAGGATCTGCTCGCCGCGCGCGTTGCCTGCCGCCACCAGGTAGCGGCCGAGCCCGACGATGATCTGGTGCATGTTGATGCCCAGCGCGGTGCCGGGCGCCGCCTTGGCCAGAGCGGTCTGTTCCGCGGCGATCTCGGTCAGGCTCAGGCCGGCGCCCCCGAACTCTGTGGGGACGAACGCGGCCAGGTACCCGGCCTCGCGCAGGTCGGCGAGGTCGGCCTCGGGGTAGGTGTTCGCGGCGTCGGCGTCGGCGGCGCGCTCGTGGATGCGGGCGAGCAGGTCGGTGTCCAGGAAGCTCATCGCGGTCCTCTTTCGGGTCGGACGGAGGCGAGGCCGGGGCCCCGTGCGGTTGGTGTCCCGCGTAGGGCGGCAGCGCGTGGCCCCGTTACTCAGGGTGACCTTACTGTAGCGCCGAGGGTGTGCGGCGGCGAGATGTAACGTGCCTGACGGGGCGTTGTCTGGCCTCGGGACGCTCCCATTCGATAGGCTGGACACTGTGAGTACTCCGAACGCGCCCCGCACTGCCCTCACTCCGCGCCAGCGATTCCTGCGCGAGCGCCAGCAGCGTCAAAACACGACGTTCGCCATCATCGGTGTCGTGATGTTAGTGGCCGCGGTGGTGGCCTCCCTCGTGTTCACGGGCATCATCCCCGTCCCCTTTGGCAATGACTTTTCGGTGAAGATCAAGTACGCCGAAACCGGCGATATTCCTTGCCCGACCGCGAACGCGAAGCCCGTCGCCCCCGGTCAGGTGTCCGTTATGGTCATCAACACGACGCAGCACCAGGGCCTGGCATCCAAGGCGACGGACATGCTCACAACCGCTGGATTCCAGACGGCGGAGCCCGCGAACTCGGACGTCGAGTACACCGGCAAAGTGCGCATTACCGCCGGTCCGAACGCGGTGGATAACGCCTACTCGGTGGCGCGTTTCTTCCCCGGCGCGCACGTGCGCCTCTCCGACGCGCAGGATTCCACCGTGACCGTCGAGCTGGGAACCTTCTACGACGACGTGATGAGCGCCGAAGACGTGCAGCGAGTCCTGAAGTCCACGGATCCCATCGAGCAGCCCACTAAGTGCCGTCCGATGTCGGGATCAAAGTAGGACTTGTGACGACGCAATAGATGGAAGGGCCGCCCCTCGGGGCGGCCTTTTTATAGTGATGAGCTTCGTTTCGGGGCTAAACGGCAAAATGGGGTTAAAGGACAAAACGTGTTGGTTTTGTGGCGACTTTTTGGCTTGCTTGAGGGGTTATAGGACACTGCGTGTTGCTGGAGGGGTGACTTTTCGGCTTGTTGATGCGGAAAAGTGGTGTTTTTAATTGGTTGATACCAACAATGAGGATGGACAAATCGTGTTGCTAGCAGGGCGATTTTTCGGCTTTGTTGCGCGGGAAAGTCACGAATTTAGTTGGTCGTGTTTGCCTCGTTCCTGTGAATCCTGCATCGCGCGTGTGCGTGGGCGAACGCTTGGCCAGGTGTGGACATTCAGCGTCAGGGGTGCAGTTCGCTGAGGCGTGCTAGCCGCCTGCGTTCCTCGCCGCGCACGTGGACCCGCTGATTCGCACGTGGGCCCGACACCTCGCACGTGGGCCCGATGGTATTTGTGTGGGCAGCGCCGCCCACGTGCATGTCGAGGGGTTAACGTGCGTATCAACGGGTTTACGCGCACATTCAAGGGCTAACGTGCGAGCGCACCGCTCGTGTCGGGCAGCCAGAACCCCGGCCAGGGGCCCGACAGCGTGCCCCCGGTGTGCTCGCGACTGCCCTGGCCAGGCACCCGATAATGCGCGCGAGCAACCCATGCACCCGGGATTGCTCGCTGATGCGTGCGCTAGTTGCCCATGTCGCCGGGATCGCCCAGAACGCTGACCACTTCTCCCCAAATGGCCCTATTTCATCGTTTTTTGGCGAGGTGGTCTGCGTTTTGGGTGCCTCGCCCGTCAGGCAGGCCCCTTGACGGGGGGAATTGCACTACAAGAGGGTGCGACACGCCGGCGACACACCGGTTGAGGGCTTCGTGTAGTGCAAAACCCCCACCGCTACCAGTGTCGAGCGCGCTGCAGGGGCCGAGGGCCAGGATGGGGCACCGGTGGGTGGCGGAAACCCGGCAACTGCATACACGGAAGGTGCCACGACGAAACAAAACTCTCCCAGCACGAGCCGCGCGGCCCCACTTCCGGTACAAAACTCTCCCAGCACGAGCCGCACGGCCCCACTTCCGGTACAAAACTCTCCCTGCTCGCCCGAAATGGCTCGATTTGGCGCTTTTTCTACATGCAGGGAGAGTTTTATACCGTTCTCACCGCCAAGAAGCTGAGCAGGGAGAATTTTGTACCGAACGGCAGAGTTGGGGCTCGCCAACAGGACACCAGGCCCCACCCGTGTGGAGGGTGCCGGAGGGACCGGTGTGGAGGGCACGGGCGGGTTTCGAGGCACAGAGCCTGGCCGCGGTGCCGGTGGGCGGTGGTGGAGCCCGGCCGCAGTATCCACAAACAACAGGAGTACCCATCCCAAGCAAATTTCGCATGCAATTCCCCCACGACACGGATCCATGCACGCTCAAAAACCGCAGAATATCAACGATCAGACTTCAACACTTGAAATACACTCAGGGGAATTGCATGCGAAATTGGTGGGAGAGTGGCCCGTGGGGCAACAAGCAGCATCACGCCGACGGGCTTGCCCGCTCAGCGGCCGGTCAGCGGCCGGTCAGCGCCCGCTCAGCGCTCGGTCAGCGCCCGGTCAGCGGCTCGCGAGTGGCCCGTGGGGCCTCAAGCAGCGTCACGCCGGCGGGCTTGCCCGCTCAGCACCCGCTCAGCACCCGCTCAGCGGCTGGCGAGCGGCCCGGCCGTGCCACGGCCTCGGATATTCTCCAGGAGCGCCTCGCCGTCCGAACCGTACCAGACGGGGATGGACTCGGGGACCGTCCACAGGGCGTCGGGCACCATGGCCTCGAAGCTGCCGTGAGCCATGAACTGCTCGATCTCGGACAGGGAACGGATCGCAATGCCCGCGACGCACTGGGGGAACTCGCGGGCGAACTCCGCGTAGATTTCAGGGTCGCGCTGCCCGTCATCGCCGACCAGGAGCCAGCGCATGTGCGGGAACATGCGGGCCAGGCGGCGCAGCTCGCGGCGCTTGTGCTCGGGGCCCGAGCGGAACCAGCCCGTGTTCGAGGGGCCGAAGTCCGTCATGAGGAAGCCGCCGGCCGGATAGCCGGTGCGCTCCAGGAAGGAACGCACGGTCGGCACGACGTTCCACGCGCCCGTCGACAGGTACATGATGGGGGCGTGGGTGCCCTCGGGCACGCCCTCCGACGTGGCCGAGGAGGTGGTTAGCGTCGTCAGCAGATTCGCCATGCCGGGGACGGCCTCGCGCGCGGAGACGCGGTCGAGGAACGCGTGCTTCGCGGCGGTGACCAGGCGCGGCAGCATGGAGACCATGACGGTGTCGTCGATGTCGGAAACCACCCCGAAGCGCTCGTCGTCGGAAACGATGCGCAGACACACGCGGGCGGGGCGTCCGGCGCGGATGCGGCCCTTGCGGGGGCGCTCGTGCATCGCCGAGGCCGGGGCGGGCAGCGGGGTCGCGGTGCGCAAGGTGGCGGCGAGCTTCGCGGCGGTATCCTCGGACATCCCGAGGGCGCGCACGTCGCCCGCGTGCAAGACCTGAATGGTCGCGTCGTGCCAGCCGGGTTCGAGGCCGTGGCCGAGCACCGTGATGTCGACGAATCCGCCGCGGTCCGCGAAGGCGAGCCTGCGCGCGTTACCGACCGTGACGAGCACGGGCTGGCGGGGGACTTGGGCGTTGAAAAACTGGCGCCACCCGCGCCTCGTCTGGAGCCAGGAGCGGCCCTCGTCGCCGCGGGCCATGAGGACGCGGCCGAGGATGCGGGCGCTGCGCTGGGAGCCGATGCCTCCGAAGCCGACGACGCCCGGGTAGTACCAGCCCTGTGACATGACGGCGACCAGCAGAGACGATGCGAATTCGCCCGCGCCAGCCGTGAGGGCGAGCGTGAACGAGGGCGATTCGTCGTCGATGAGGGGCGGTCGGAGGCGCATGAGGGCAATCATAGGGCCAATGCACCGGGGAAGCGCAAGCTCCGGAGCGACGGAGCCGCAGGTGCCCCGTGGTAGTCTGACCGCGCAGTCAAAAGGAGTGCCGCGAGTCGGTTGTGCGCCTGTCCACTGAGGTGTGGGACTCGTCGCCGAGAGTGCACGAAGGAGAAACAGTGACGCAGGAACAGCTCTGGGGTGGGGCACCCACGCGGCGGCCGAGGGTCATACGCTGGCTGGTGTTGCTCGTGCTCTTGCTCGTGGTGGGCGCCGGTATGGCTTGCTGGTTCGTTGGCAAGCCGGCGCGGGAGAAGGCCTCGGCCGAGGAAGCGGCGCAGCGATACGTCCAGCTGGTCTTTGAGGGGAAATACGAGGAGGCTGAGGAGTATGCGCGTCCGGCCTTCCCCGGCTGTTCGGATCTGCACTGCACGTTAGACGCGTCGATGGCGCAGCCCATTGAATACCCGCAGCTCATCGACCTGACAGTGGAGAAGATGCACTACAGTGACTACATGGTGACGGTCCGTTACACGGTGGCGGGATCAGAACAGACAGGCGTGTTTTCAGTGGCACAAGCCGGAGAATACGTTTCCGCTTCTGACAAGCGGCAGATGGGGGCGTGGGTCATTGAGACTCCGCTCACGGTGGACACGAGGGTGACGCTTGATAGAGCCATCTCCTCGCTGACGGTCGGGGAACAGTCCGTCTATGACGCTCCTACCGGGGGGAATGGACGGCCCTACCCGTGCACGTCCGTGACGATTAGTGGATACCCCGGGCTCTACGATATTCATCTGACGAAGATGTCGGAGCGCTGGTACCAGGAGCTGTGGGGGAGCGATGATACTCTGATCGACTCCGGCGACTTCGATCATGTGACCGTGGCGCTCGGGGACGATTTCGGTATTCGTGTCGTTGCAACTCCCGAGGACTACGACGAGGTGCATGCGGACATTGAGAGCATGATTCGGCAGTGCTTGCGAGGCGAAGATTCTTGGGTGTGCGACTCGAGGCTGCGCGGCAAGGGCGAGGACGGTGTCACGATCGCGATGAGGGATGATATGCGCTTTGAGTTCACCAGGCCCGCTCTCGAGAATAACTGGGTGAACGTAACCGTGTCATTCCCAGATGGCACTGATGAGAATCTCACCGTGACCTGGGTGTATGTGCTCCATTACCGTGATCCTGTCACCATCACATACAAGGTGACGAGCTGAGTGTTCGCCCCACCTATTCCAGCAGGATGTACGTGGCTGACATACGCCTCGATGATCAGGGGCAGACGCGCGTAGTGTTCTCCTCAAGGAAAGCAGCTCGACGAGGCCGGGGCCTCGGGCACCACGCGCGCGGCCCCCGACCCCCGCTCAGTCGAGGGGAAGCTCGGGCACAGGGGCGGCGGTGCCCCTGCGCAGGGCGGGCAGGCCGATCAGCATGAGGAGGACCATCGCCCAGCCGGATCCCGACATGGTGAAGAGTCCGCCGCGCGCGCCGATAGCGTCGATCGCGGGACCCGCGACCGCGGTTCCCAGGGAGACACCCAGGCTGATCGAGGTGGACATCCAGGTGAGGCCCTCGGTGAGCTTCGCGGGCGAGACGGACTGTTGGATGATGACGTTGACGTTCGTCATTGTGGGCGCGCAGGTGAGGCCCGTGATGAGGATGACGATGGCCATCGTCCAGACGTTGAAGGCCAGGGGGAAGAGGCTCATGCCGATCGCCATCGCGATCACACCGATCACGAACAGCTGCCAGGTGGGTCGCCTCCACGTGCGTGCGCCGTACACGAGGGCGGCAGTCAGCGACCCGATGGAGAAGAGAGCGAGGAGGATGCCGCCGAGCGCGGGGGTGCCCAGCTCCTCGGTGAAGCTGACCATCGACACTTCCATTGCGCCGAACGTCATGCCCATGCCGATGTAGGTCGCCGCCATGACGAGGACGACGGGCTTGCGGATGACGGACTCGCGCGGGGCGGTCGGATCGTGGGGGATGATCGCGGGCTCGGAGTCGCGGCGCGACAGGAACAGGAAGCCGCCCACTGCCAGGCTCGCGATCGAGATGATGAGGCCGGTCGCGGGGTGCACCGCGGTGCCCAGGACCGTGGAGAGCACGGGGCCCACGATGTACACGAACTCGTCGACCGCGGACTCGAGGGCGTAGGCGGTTGTCAGCTGTTCGGGCTTGTGCAGGATCGTTGACCAGCGCGAGCGCACGAGCGCGCCGGGAGCTCCCCAGGTGGCGCCCGCGAGGGCGGCCGGGATGAAGAGCGTCCACGCCGGGGCGTGCATGATGACGGCGGCGACCAGCGCGGACATCGACAGGACCGAGATCGTCCACGCGGGGCCCATGACGCGCAGCTGCCCGTGGCGGTCGACGCGGCGCGCGAGGATGGGCGCGCAGAGCGCCATGACGATGATGCTCACGGCAGAGACCGCGCCCGCGAGCGTGTAGTTGCCGTACTCGGTGCGCACCATGAGGATCGTTGACAGTCCCACCATCGACATGGGCATGCGCAGAATAAGGGCGGCCGCGGAGAATTTCCAGGACTGACGGTAACGCAGAATGTCAAGATAGGTGCCTAGCATCCATCTATTCTATCACAGGGGTAGCGTCCCGAAAGCCAAGCGGAATGGGGCGTACGTAACCATTCGGGCCCCGCGCGCGGGAGGAAAAACCCGCTCAAATGGCCCTCGATTTGTGGCGCAAGAACCGGGCCCCGCGCGGGGGAGGAAAAACCTGGTGTCGCGATGACCGACGAGCGCTGGCAAGCCGGGCGGCGCGCGGGAGGGGACACCGCGAAGAAGCCACGGCCTCGTCCGTGGGGGACGAGGCCGTGGCCAGGATCGGGGAACGGCTTCAGTCGGTCACCTCGAAGATGCCGGTCTGGCCCTTTTCCGCCAGGGAGAGTGCGTGGTTGACGAAGGCGTAGTGGCCGGCCTCGAGGGGCGTGAACTCGACGAAACCGCCCTCGGCGGCGCCCAGGGACAGGACCTGGCCCCAGCCGCCCCCGCTGCCGCCGCCGCGGATCACGTAGGCGCCCTCGCGCCACACCGTGTCGAACTGGGTGCCCACGACGTGGAAGGTGGTCGCCAGGTTGGGGCCCGCGTCCATGACCCACACGCGCACGCGCTCCTTGGTCTTGATGGGGATCGGGTGTGCCTTGTACTGGAAGGGAACGCCGTTGAAGGCCATTGCGTTGGGTTGCAGGGCCGACAGGAGGGACGCGTCGGCGCTCTGCCCGTCCGCGCCCAGGTAGAGCTCGGAGGCGACCATGACGTACTCGCGGTCGACCTTGTCGAGGTCGGTCGGGTCAATGATGACGGCGCCGAACATGCCGTTCGCGATGTGCATCGACATGGGCGCGGTTGAGCAGTGGTAGAGCCAGATGCCCGCGTTCTTCGCAACAAACGTGTATTCGAGGCTCTGCCCGGGCTCGATGGAGCGCATGACGTTGTCGGGGGCGACGAGGCCCGCGTGGAAGTCCAGCGAGTGGCTCATCGTCCCGTTGTTGACCAGCGTGATGTGGAAGGTGTCGCCGATGTGTCCGCGCAGGATCGGGCCGGGTGCCTCGCCGTTGAAGGTCCACGTCTGGCGGGTCAGCGTGTCGGTGACGTTGGTGGTCTGCTCGGTGACCGTGAAGGTGTAGTAGCGCTCGGTTTCGCTAGTCGCGGCCGGCAGGGCGGGGTCGCGCGCGTCGGTGGACGCCGCGTAGTCGGTCAGCTCGGTCGCCGTGGCCGGACCGCCGGTCGCATCCTGGCCGTGGTCGTGCCCCGTGTGGCCGCTCGAGGCCGAGGGCCCCGAGGAGGACGAGGCGCCCGTCGCCTGCACGTGCAGCGTCATGCCCATCTCGCGGTGACCCGGCAGGGAACACCAGCCCTCGACGTCGCCGCCGATGACGCCGAGATCCAGCTCCTTCGTCTCGCCCGACGCCAGGGACCCGGAGGACACGCCCGTCTCAAACACCAGGTCGTGGCGCTGATCCCCCGAATTCGTGAAGTCGATGATCAGGCGGTCACCAACCGGCACCTCGATGTGGTTGGGGGTGAACGCCATGCCCTCGACGCCCACCGACACGCGGGTCGTGTGCCCGGTCGGCGTCACGGACGAGGCCGTGGCCCCCGATGCGGTCCCCGTGCCCGACGTGGTGGGCGCGGACGGGTTGGATAGGAAGATCGCCAGCGCGAGTGCCACGACGGAGACGACGCCGATGATCGCGCCCGCCGTGCGGCTCATGGGCGAGTGGTCGCCCGCCGGGCTCATGCGCAGCTTCGGCGTTCCCGTCGAGCTACCCTTCGGGGCGGACGTTGTGCGGGCGTCTCCTCCCGATGAGGGTGACGCAGACAGGTTCAGGTCAGCCACGGCGGCCTCCTTACGTGGTGGTGGGGGATTGGGCGGCGCGCTTGACACGCGCCTGGGCCACGCCGCAGCGGGCCATGAGGACGATGTCGACGACGTAGGTGGCCAGCAGGACCACCCACGCGGCGATGGTGAGGCGCTCGGCGGGCACGCCGCCCAGGGATGCGACGGCGAGGGCAAACACTGCGGCCACGTTGCGAGCCGCCTCCCGGATGGGCGCCCCGGCCTCGAGCACGCCGACCCCGACGCGCACCGCGGAGGGGCCGCCGCCGATGACGACGGGCATCAGGTAGGTGAGCGCGCCGACGAAGAGCTGGCCCACGCCGGCCGCGCCGAGGATCGGCAGCCACGGCAGGAACGCCGCGCGCAGGCCGGTCGCGTCCGCGGCCTCGAAGGCGCGCAGGGACGCTCCCGCGCCGGCGACGAGAATCCAGGCGGCACCCAGCATGAGGGACCATGCGCCGTACTCGGCCGGGCCCTTCGCGAGGGCCGCGCGAAGGAGTGGAACGCCCACGCCCAGCGCCGCCGCGCCCACGACGACGAGGAGCCCCACCGACGCCACGCGCATCGACCCGGCCACGACTCCCGCGCCCGCGACGAGGAGAGCGGCCACCCACAGGGGCAGGGCGCTCGTCGCGAAGGACACCGCCCGCGGATCCATGCGCGTACGCATCGCGGTCGGCCCCAGCGTCACCAGGGTCCCACCCATCGTCAGGCCCACCCAACCGGCCACACCCGCCAGCGCGTGGGCGACCGTCAGACGATCCCGGGCCTCGGCCAGCCACGCGGGTGCGTTCGCATCAAACATGGCCACCGTGACGAAACCGGCCAGCAGCGCGCCGACCACCAGGAAAAACGCCGCCGCGATGTAGTAGCGGATAATCACCGCGAAACGCGACGCCAGGCGCTCGCGGGACGCGGTGAGCAGCGCCCACCCGTGCCATGCGGCGATCACGCCGACGACCGTCGCGCCGGTGACGGTCGCGTGCCACATTCCCGACCACATGCCGCCGATGAGGAGCAGCAGGGAAAGATTGAAAGCAATGATGCGCACGGTATTGTCGCGCCCGGCGCGTCGATCACCCGGGGCCAGATGCGCGAGTGCGCGCGTGAAGTACCAGGACCACTGGAAGATCCCGTTCGACAGGACGCCCAGGGTCACCAGGTGGATCATCGTCCACAGGTTCTGCGGGATACGGCCTCGGGCGACGATCGTGACCGCGGCGCACGCCGCCGCCGCGCACATCCACACCGAGGTTGCGCGGTCCGTGCGGGGGACGCGAGGCTTGGTCATCGCACCTCCCGTCCGCCCGAGGACGCTGGAGCCGCAGGCCCGGCCCCGGCCTCGTCGCTGAGGCGGCGTTCGCGCGAGACCGCGCGCGCCCGGCGAATCGTTACCGTCAGCGTCGTGGCGACGAACAGGAGGACGCCCACGACACCCAGCGTGCCGCCGAGGCGCCACGGGTAGGCGGCCTCGCGCGCGCCCGCGAGGAGGCGCAGCAGGAGGGAGACCTGCAGGAACGCGAAGGGAACCCACATGGCGGCGTGGTAGGGGACCTCGCGCCGGGCGACCGCCGGGATGATGACCGGCGCATGGGCGAGCAGCATCGAGACGACGAAACCGATCGTGACCGCGTGGACGCCGGCGTCGTACCCGTACCCGTCGAAGGCCGGGGGTGCGATGACCCACATCAGCGCGGGAACGAGCGCCCATGCGTAGCCGCTCAGCATACACACGGCGGCCAGGCGCGGCAGGCCCTTCATGCGCACGGTGCCGCGCGCGACGTCGTGCCACGCGGTGTCCACCATGAGGGCGCCGAGCGACAGACCGATCAGCGGGTAGCCGACCGCGGGAGAGTAGAGCGCGACCGTCAGGCCCACCATGAGGGCGGCGCTTTCGGCGGTGATGCGCCGCTCCGTGGAGCCGGACGCGAAGGCGAGGCGCGCAAGTTCGACGCGCTCGCCGACGATCGTGACGATCAGGAAGGCCAGCCACCACGGGACAGCGCGCGGCGTCTCGAGGCCTCGCCACCACAGGAGGATGCCGCCCAGCCCGATGAGCGCGCCCATCAGCTGGATGAGGACCGCGTGGGTGGCCTGTCTGCGCGCCCACACGTAGCAGTAGATGGCGCTCAGCGTCGCCAAACCGAGGGTGATGAGGAAGCCGGGCATCATCCGCTCGGGCGAAAAACCAGTCAGGTGGGCGGCGAGGAAACGTGGGATCGGCAGACCCGCGAGCGTCTCGCGAACGCCCTCGTTCAGGGAAACGACGACCGCGCTGACGGCGCCCGCGCCGGTCAGTAGGGGAGCCGCGTACGCCCACGAGCGCCGCCCGTCGGACTGCAGGGCGACCGCGCGCTCCAGGCAGATCGCGGTGCCCAGGAACCCGTAGATCATGAGGAGTCCGTGCACGGTCCCCAGGCTCGTCGAGGCCACGGGCGCGAGCGCCCCGAGGCGCACGAGGGAGGCGTCCAGGCCCGCGAGGAGCGCGATGCCGGCCAAGAGGAGGAACGCGAGACGGCCGGCGGGCAGGCGGGGGATGGCTGGCCTCGTCGTCGTTGCGGACGAGGCATGGGCTGGCGCATCCGCTCCCGCGGAGTGTGCGGGTCGGCGTGCCTCGCTCATGTTGGCTCCTGGAGGTGGTGGGTGTGAGTCAGGCCCCGGTGGGGGTGACAGTGCCAAGGTAGCCGCCCCGTCACCAATTTTCTAGGGGTGTGAGCGGTAAAAATGTGCGATAGGGGAGTATGGGCGCCCCGAATGAATGGGTGCGCGTCAGGTTTCCGTCCGGTAATATTGTCCAGGTCACGCATCTATGAACACAGGAGTGGACGATGAGCGATCTTTCATTTGTTGCCGGCGAGTTCCCTCGCCTCGCTTCGACGGCGCGCGAGGCAGCAGAGGCTGTTCGTTCTGCTCGCCCCGAGGGCGGAGCCAGCGCGTTTGCCTCGGCGATGCCCGGCACGAGCCTGTCGTCGCAGATGCATGGCGTCGAAGATAAGTTCGCGGATCAGGCAACCAAGACGGGCACGAGCCTGGACGAGCACGCCGACTCGCTCGAAGCTGCCGAGCGCGACTTCATCGCCTCCGAAGACGAGAACAGCCAGCTCATCGGTTCCATCATCGAGGGCAACAGATACGGTGGGGGCTCGGGTTCCGGCTCTGGCGGTGGACAGGGGCATGAGAATCCGCGACTCGTTCCTCTTCCCTCACCGAGCAATGGTGGTCAGCCGACTCATCACGGTCCGCGTCTTCCTGGTGACCCAGACAAGCAGAAGGGGAATCACAGGGACGGTGGGCATCGCCGCCGCCACCAACCCCGCCCTCGCACGGGTCGGCCGAAGGTTGAGCCCATGCCCTATGACCCAGTCGGGCCGATCAAGCCCTTGGATCCGATCATCACAGGGCCGACCGGTCCCCGCCCCCTTCCGAAACCTGCCATCGAGCTTCCCGAGGTGCCTCCCGTGAAGCTGCCCAGGATGGGAAACCCGACCCCGATAGTGGATCCAATCGAGCCGCTGGATCTGGGAGCCAATCGCTTTAGCGCAGAACTCGGAGGGTAGTCGTCACAATGAAGTGGTCCGATCTCCTGCAGTGGGAGGGCTCATCCCTCAGCCAGCAAGCACAGGGATATGAAAAGAGCGCGGAGTTACTGGCGAACGTGCGTGAGAGTCTCGACGCCCAACTGAGCTCTCTGACCGCGCACGGGCGTACCGTCGATGCCGCCCGTAGTGCGCTGTTCAAGCTGTGCGGAGACGTCGAACGGCAGGAGGGTAAGCTCAAGGCCCTCGCCAGCATCTTTAACGAGGCCTCGGAGGGCGCACAAAAAGTCGGATCAGCGGCCAGGAATCTCGATGGCGCCGCCGTGAATAACTTCCTCCACATCGGACCGGATGGATCTGTCCATTACGTTGGTCCGCACAATGTATCTCCGATCGATGCGGTGGCGATCAAGAAAAACATGGCGATCGTGTCTGGTCAGGTGGGCGCGATCATGAAGACGGCAGCCAGCGTCGTTCAGAACACGCAGAGCAAACTCGCGGCAATGGGTGGAGTGGGAAGCTCCTACGCGAATGGATCGACCAGTGGTAGCCGCGGCCCGACGAAGAAACTCCAGCTTCCACCCAAGGGGGCTTCCGAAAAGGAAGTGGCGGACTGGTGGTCCTCGCTCAGCGACGCCGACAAAGAACAGATGATCAAGGCCCACCCCCAGGAGATCGGCAACCTGAACGGCATCGACGGAACGTCGCGTGACAAGGCGAACCGCATCTACCTGAAGGACGCCACCGCGCGGGAAGAGAAGAAGCTTGAGCGTCTCAAGGACCGCTACGGCACCCATCCGTCGCGCCGCGAGCGCCAGGAACTGGAACGTGTTGAAGAGCGAGTGAAGGCACTGAAGAATGTTCAAAGCACGCTCGATCGGGAACAGCCCTCGCCGCAGGGAGACGGGACCCCACGCCAGCTCCTGAGTCTGGAGACTTCGGGCAAGCGGGTGCTCGCCGCCGTCGCTCAGGGCAACGTCGACACGGCCGATCATATCGGCGTGATTGTCCCGGGTCTGTACTCCAACGTTGCGAACAACTTGGGCAAGTACGATGACGATGCGAAGATTATGGGCGCGAACGTGAGGAAACACGCTCACGGCGAGAGTGTCGCAATGATCTCCTACCTGGGCTACGAGGCACCGCAGAATATCGCAGAGGTGACGGATATCGGTTACGCCAGGAGGGGCGCAGATAAACTCGCTGGATTCCTGGACGGTCTCGATGCGTCGCGCGAGCGCGGCGCGGGCGACGCGCACATTACCGTCGCGTCCCACTCCTACGGGTCGACGACCGCCGGTATTGCGCTCACAAAGGTCGATTCGGGTGTCGTCGATGATCTCATCCAGTTTGGCTCGCCGGGCTCAGGCGTCCAGGACGTCTCGGAGTTTAAGCTTGAGAAGGGCCACGCCTGGGTCAGCGCCACCGACTATTGGCAGGACATGGTCCAGGGCATGGGCGACGACGGTCGCTTCGGAAAGAATCCCGCCAAGATGCCGGGCTACAACCACCTGTCCGGCGATGTTGGCGACAACGTTGATAAGTCGCAGTTCTATCCGTTCCGCAAGCATGGTGGATACTTCAACGAGGGCAGCAAGGCGCTCGACGACATTTCACGGGTCATCGCGGGACGAGGTAAGAAGTGAAGCGCCCGCCCATTGGGGTGCTTGCTGCTTTTCTAGCAGTGGTGTGCGCCGCGTGCATACCTTTCGCAGGAGGAAAAAAGTTGAACACGGAACAGAAGGAAGACCTGGAGCGCGCGGCGTCTCTCGAACCCATCGAGGCGTTCAAACGCGACGTGGAACCGGCGATCATCCGGGCACGCAATGAGGTCATGACGCGTGAGAACTACCGTAGCTACGACGGGAACGACTATATTTCTCAGCTGAGCGTTGGCGACCAGACGCTGTATCGAATGATTTCGCGGTCCTACGACTTTGATGAGCATGATCCGCAGCGCGTGCAAGAAGCGTTTGACGGCGAGCTCAAGCCGTTCGGTTTTGACCTGCGCCGCGATACCTACGCCGCCGACGGTGGGTCGACCGACACCGTCCTGGTATGGACGAGCGAACGCTATGGGGTCACTGTCGACATCATGGTCTCGCAAAGCTGGCTGACGTCGCTCAACTACTACACGGGATACTTGCGCAGCGACGGCACGTCCGCTAATCCCCAGGAGCTGGCGGACATTCCGGGACGCGTGCCCGAGTGGTTCGACGCGGCTGCCACTGGCGCGCAATCCTGACGACACCCATCGGAGTTATCTTTTCGACGGACGAGGGGGGCGGCGCTCGTATGAGCGCCCCCCGCGCAACCCGCGCCAGCGGGCAGCGCGAGAAACTAGGGAACTTGCTCCTCGAAGATGTTCCCGACAAGTGCATGGACGTCGATGCAATTGGGATCAGGGCGTGGTCGGCCTTCGGCATAAGCGAGTCGAGCCGCAGCCAAGTCTGCAAGACGAATAGCTTGGATAACGATAACGCGACGCAGCCCAGCGGAAACTTCACCGCGTTCGTGCGCGACGGCCGCAACACGAGCGAGCGTCTCCGCACGCCGTGCAATTCGGACATCCGGGTGCTCACGATCCTCGCGGTACTCCTCGGGAATCAAGTTGAAGCGATAAGATTTCGGTAAATCAACAAGAGGAGAAATAGGCGGAATCTTCTCATTGAGGATGGCGTGGTAGCTCGACTGTTCGATTGCATGGACGTACACGGAGTACTCCAGTGAATCAAATGCGGCGCTTCGTTCTTTCCTGTCGGGGTAAGTGTCCAGCAGGTAATCCGCTGGAAAAAACTCGACCTCTGCAACTTCAAACGGATCCAGAATTCTGTAGGCGAGAGTGTCGCTGCGCTGACCTCTGAGATGTCGACCAATTCGAGTCCCAAAGTCCTCCGTTGTTTGGCCAACGTAGATGGGCTCACCGTCGAAGTCGTAAAAGGCATACACTCCGACGCACTTACCGAGTCGCTTACGCGTCAGAGGCTCAACGAAGTTGAGAGCCGACGACAGATGTGCACGAAACAGCTGCACGAAACGCGTGGGCATTTCGCGCTTCAGCGGTGGCTTGATTTCTGAATCCGGTGAACCGTACGAGGCGATGCCAGTACTAGCCATGAGCAGCTACTTTCAGTGATGAGAAATCCTGGCTGAATTCTTGACGAACCAAGGGCATGAGGTAGTTCTCTCCGAGCCAAGCAACAACAGGGACGGCAACCGCGTCGCCGAAACCAAAACGAATTTGGTTATCCGTGGCATCGCCGAAGTTATAGTCGGGGATGCCCATGAGGGTTGCATATTCATGAGGAGTCATCCAACGTACAGCAACCTCACCCTTGCCGGCTCTGACAACAGCTTGTCGTGAAGATCCACCGCGTGCTGTCCGCAGGCAACCAGCAATATCGTCGGGCCGAATTTCCCAAACGGGTTTCCCCTGACGCGTACGCCGGTACGCGGTACGGTATGAGACCTGATTCAATGTGCGCAGAGAGTCGAGTCGTGCAGCCTGAACGGGGGATAGTGATCCAAGGAATGCTGCAGTCCGGTGGGTGTTCCACCAATGGGGATCGTCATCGGGGAGTTGATCTGCAACCGTGGTAAATCCCTCGGTGAGCAGCGGGGGAACGACGGGAAGAGGAGCCCGGTGAGTGGTGAGGGTCGGGTCGGAATGTATCCATTCGAGCCACTCGGGACGTAGATCTGAGGGAGCGTCATCCGATTCGGGCGGATTTAGTGCCCCTACAAGGAACATACGTGGCCGTGACTGTGGAATGAAATGCCTGGCGTCAATAGACAGAGCATCGATGGAATAACCGAGTGAATTAAAAGCGCGGATTGCTGCAGTAAGATCATCGCCTGAATGCGAGGAAGCGAGCCCAGTGACATTCTCGAGGACCGCGACAGGAGGGCGGTTTTCCCCCATCTCTTCGAGGATCCGCATGAAGTGCCAAAATGTTCCCGATTGCTTGCCGTCAAGTCCACCTCGATTACCAGCGAGGGAAAGGTCGGTACAGGGGGAGGATGCCCAGGCGATTGCGGCGTCCGTCGGCAAATCGCTGCCAGTGACGTCAGCGATATCGCCGACATGGTAGTCGGTGTCTGTTCCGTACTGAGAGCGATATAGCTGGTGCTTTTTGGCTTCGTAGTCATTTGCCCAGGCGACGGAGAATCCCGCTTGTTCAAGCCCTGCTCGAGCGAGGCCAATGCCGGCGAAAAACTCCAGTGCGGTTGGACTTTTACCCGAAATTAAGCGAATAGCTGCTGTCATGGTAGTCCTTCCTGATCTGGGTGTTCCAAGGGTACATCGGCCCATGCACATCTGCGGTAAGCAGGGGGGCGGCGCTCGTATGAGCGCCGCCCCCCGTGCAACCCGCGTGAGCGGGCAGCGTCAGAGCCTCAGCCGTTCAAGGCGTCGGACACGACCTTCTTCGCGGCCTCCTGGACCTGCGCCAGGTGCTCGGCACCCTTGAAGGACTCCGCGTAGATCTTGTAGACGTCCTCGGTGCCCGACGGGCGCGCGGCGAACCACGCGTACTCGGTCGTCACCTTCAGGCCACCGATGGGCGCATCGTTGCCGGGCGCGCGCACCAGCTTCGCGACGATCGGGTCGCCGGCCAGCTCGGTCGCGGTCACGTCATCCGGGGACAGCGCGGCGAGCTTGGCCTTCTCCTCGCGGGAAGCAGCGGCGTCAATGCGGGCGTAGGCGGAGGCACCGAAGCGCTCAACCTGCTCCTCGTGCAGCTGCGACGGGGTCTTGCCGGTGACGGCCAGGATCTCCGAGGCGAGCAGCGCCAGGATGATGCCGTCCTTGTCAGTCGACCACACGGTGCCATCCTTGCGCAGGAACGAAGCTCCCGCGCTCTCCTCGCCGCCGAAGCCGACGGTGCCGGACAGCAGGCCGGGCACGAAGTACTTAAAGCCCACGGGCACCTCAACCAGCTTGCGGCCCATGGCGGCCACAACACGGTCAATGAGGGCGGAGGACACCAGGGTCTTGCCCACGGCCGCGTCCGCACCCCAGCCGGGACGATGCGTGAACAGGTACTCGATGGCGACGGCCAGGAAGTGGTTCGGGTTCATCAGGCCGTCGGGGGTGACGATGCCGTGGCGGTCCGAATCCGCGTCGTTGCCGGTCGCGATGTCGTAGGGGGTGTTGCCCTCGGTGTCGGGAGTCATGGCCTGACGCAGGGACGCCATCGCGTAGGGCGAGGAGCAGTCCATGCGGATCTTGCCATCCCAGTCCAGGGTCATGAACGGCCACGCCGGATCCACCTCGGGGTTCACGACGGTCAGGTCGAGGCCGTAGTGCTCGCCGATGGCCGCCCAGTAGTCGATGGACGCGCCCCCGAGCGGGTCCGCGCCGATGCGCACGCCCGCCTTGCGGATGGCCTCAATGTCGACGACCTGGTCCAGCTGCGAGACGTAGAACTCCAGGTAGTCGAAGGGCTTGATGTTCGGGTCGTGCAGCAGGTCGGAGCCGGTGACGCGCGGAACGTTCTTCCACTCGCCCGAATCCAGCAGCTCGTTCGCGCGCGCCGCGATCCAGCCGGTCGCGTCGGTGTCGGCGGGGCCGCCGTGAGGCGGGTTGTACTTGAAGCCGCCGTCGCGCGGCGGGTTGTGGCTGGGGGTCACGACGATGCCGTCGGCCAGGCCGTCGCCCTCGGTGCGCAGGTTGGCAGGAGCGCCGTTCGCGCCCAGGATCGCGACAGACACGGCGGGGGTCGGCGTGTAGGAGCCACGCGAGTCAATGCGCGTGTCGATGCCGGCGGCCGCGAGGACCTCCAGGGCGGTGCGCCACGCGGGCTCGCTCAGGGCGTGCGTGTCACGGCCGATGAACAGGGGACCGTTGATGCCCTGGGAGGCGCGGTACTCGATGATCGCCGCGGTGATGGCGATGATGTGCGCCTCGTTGAACTTACCGTCCAACGAAGCGCCGCGGTGGCCCGACGTTCCGAACGCGACGCGCTGTCCCACGTCGGTCGGGTCAGGGACGATGTCGTAGTAGGCGGAGATGACATCGTCGACGTTGATGAGGTCTTCTGGAAGGGCACGTGTGCCAGCTCGTTCATGCATAGTGACAGTGTTGCACGTTACGCCGCTTTGTGGCTAGCGCCGTCCCAGGGCGTGGACCGTTCCTTGTTTTCCCTTGTTCGAGGCCGTGGCTGGGCGGGCGCAAAAGGGCAGGTGGCAGCGGGGGCAGCCCCGGCCTCGTCCCCGAGAGAGGACAGGGGGTCTGCACGTTTTCCCAAAAACGGCAGTGACCGACTATCCTATGAGATGTCGGTCACCGAAGACCGTGACTGTGTCGTCAGGAGGAACACCGTGGGATGGTTTGATTCCATCGAACATAACCGTTGGCTGAGCGCCCACATGCAGGCGCTCATCGAAGAGGCTGAAGGCGCGATCGTCGCGACTGGTTTCGCGCACCTCGACGCCGATGGAAAGCCCGACCCGACCCGATCCATCGATCTGGCCGTCACAGGTCGCATGGCCTACGTGTTCTCGCTCGGCGCGCTCATGGGTCTGCCCGGCACCCGCCGCTACGCCGACCACGCCGTCAAAGCACTCACCAACTACTTCACGGACCCCGTCAACGGCGGCATGTGGTTCGCCATCAAGCCCGAGCCCGACGAGGACGGACACGGCGTGCCGTGGGACGAGGCCTCGCGCGTGAAATCGCAGTACCACACCGTGTACGCGCTGCTCGGCGTGGCCGCCGCGACCGTCGCCGACCGCCCCGGCGCCCACGAGCTGCTCAACCGCATGCTCGAGGAGCAGAAGGAACTGTGGACCGACGACTACGGGCGCGTCTGGGATGAGTACGACGAGGCCTTCACCGAGGCCCTCCCCGTCCACACGCTCGGCACCCTCATCCACACGATCGAGGCCTACATGGCCGCCGCCGAGGCCACGACCGAACCCGAGTGGCTCGACCGCGCCGAGAAAATGGCAGCCTTCGCCTACAAGGTCGCCTCCAAGAACGGATGGCGAATCCCGGAGTACTTCGACGAAAACTGGGAAGCCAACCACGAGGCCGGCAAGCTCCTCAACGACGGGCGCCGCTACTACGAGGGGTACGTGACCGGCCACTCGATGCAGCTCGCGCGCTTCGCACTGCAGGTGCGCGCCGGGCTGCGCTCGATGGGGTGGGACGTACCCGACTACCTCCTCGAAATGGGCACCGAGCTCTTCGAACGCGCCCGCGTCGACGGATGGCGCCGCACCGACGCCTGCCCCGGCTTCTCCACCGGCGTGGACGACGAGGGTGACCCGATCCCCGGCGAAGACGAGCACCAGCAGTGGGTTGTCTGCGAGGGCGTGTGCGCCGCCGTCGCCGTGCGCCGCGCGATGCTAGACGACGGTGCTCGCGTCTCCGAGGTTGAGCACTTCGAGCACTGCTACCGCTCCTTCGTCGACTACATCCACGACTACCTCATCAGCCAGCCCGGCCGCTGGGTGCGCCGCCTCGGCACCCACAACGAGACCGTGCAGCCCGCCAAGTCCTCGCGCTGGGACGTCTACCACGCCATCCAGGCGACGCTGGCGATCCGCGTGCCGCTGTGGCCGCCGACCGCGCCCGCGATCTCACGTGGCCTCCTCGACCACCCCGAGGAACCGGCCCCCGACAAGAAGTCCTGGAACTTCTTTGGGCTGCGCGGCTGACGCATCATGTGTCTGATGGGCTCGGACCCGGGGATGCGAGGGTCGCATCCCCGGGCCCAGTCCTGTAGGATGATCCGAGTCTGGAGGGCTGTCTGAGTGGCCGAAAGAGACGGTCTTGAAAACCGTTGTGTCAGCAATGGCACCGGGGGTTCGAATCCCTCGCCCTCCGCCGAGCCGACCGCCAATGGGCGTCGCGGCGGGCGCACGTTCGCGCTCGCGGCAAAAATGCCCTAAAGTAGTCGGCACTGGAGACGTCGCATAGTCCGGTCGAGTGCGCCTCCCTGCTAAGGAGGTAGGGGTGCATAGCCCCTCGCGGGTTCAAATCCCGCCGTCTCCGCGCATGACCCCCGCGCTTCGAAAGAAGCGCGGGGGTTTCGTATTGTCTGAGCCCGACCGAACGCGCATGATACTGTGTCGGCTCAGGCCGTTTGCTGTCTGGCATGCGATGTATTGTGGTAGTGATGGCTTTGCGGCATGGAAATCATTGAGTACTGTGGATCCGGGTTTGAAGTGCGATACATCACTTTGTGGTGGTAGCGTCCATGCCTCGATGCCTGTTGTCGCGGACACTATGTGACGATGGCGGCGATGGCCTTGTGATAAGTATGCAGGAATCTATTGAGGAGTAGTCGATGTTTCGACTGCATCCGTTCCGCGCTCGTGTGGGCGTTGCGGGTGCTGCCATCGTGGCCGCTCCCTCGCGTCTCGTCATCTCACTGACGCCCGTCGCCGGGGTGCGAGTGCAACAATGGCCCCGCGCCGCCTCCTCCTCCCTATGGTCCCTCCCCGAACCCCGTTCCGTCATCCTTGCTTCAACCCCGAATATTGACCCCCGGCCTCGTCGATGAACGAACGACCGACAGCGCGTGTGGAACGCGCGGCGCGGGACGCAGATGAGGGTGGGAGCAACTAGGCTTGGAGGGTGACCACAGCTCTGTATCGCCGGTATCGCCCCGACACCTTTGACCAGGTGATCGGCCAGGAACACGTGACGGAGCCGCTCAAGGCGGCGCTGCGCGCGAATCGCGTCACGCACGCGTACCTGTTCTCCGGGCCGCGCGGATGCGGCAAGACCACGTCGGCGCGCATCCTCGCGCGCTGCCTGAACTGCGCGCAGGGCCCCACGGACACCCCGTGCGGCCAGTGCGAATCCTGCCGCGAGCTGGCCACCGGCGGCCCCGGCTCGCTCGATGTTGTCGAGATCGACGCGGCCTCGCACGGCGGCGTCGACGATGCGCGTGACCTGCGCGAGCGCGCCACCTTCGCGCCGGTGCGTGACCGCTACAAGATCTTCATCATCGACGAGGCCCACATGGTCACAAACCAGGGCTTCAATGCGCTGCTCAAGCTCGTCGAGGAGCCGCCCGAGCACGTCAAGTTTGTTTTCGCGACGACGGAACCCGAGCGCGTCATCGGCACGATCCGCTCGCGCACCCACCACTACCCGTTCCGCCTGGTGCCCCCGGATGTCCTCGGCCCGTACCTGACGACCCTGTGCGCCGAGGAGCACATCGGCGTGGGCGAGGGGGTTCTGACCCTCGTCATGCGCGCGGGCGGCGGCTCGGTGCGTGACACCCTGTCGGTGCTCGACCAGCTGATGGCCGGTGCGATCGACGGCCAGGTCAGCTACCAGACGGCGGTGGCGCTGCTGGGGTACACGGACTCCGCGCTGCTCGATCAGTCCGTCGATGCTCTCGCGGGCGGTGACGGCGCCGCGGCCTTCCGCGTCGTCGAGCGCATGGTCGAGTCCGGCCACGATCCGCGCCGCTTCGTCGAGGACCTCCTCCAGCGGCTGCGTGATCTCCTCATCATCGCGGTGGCCGGTGACGGCGCGCGCGACGTTCTGGCTGACACTCCGCAGGACCAGTTCGAGCGCATGCAGCGACAGGCGCAGAACTGGGGTCCGCACGGCCTGTCCCGCGCCGCCGACCTGACCGACGAGGCCCTGCGTGCCATGACGGGCGCGACGTCGCCTCGTCTGCAGCTTGAGCTCCTCGTCGGCCGCATCCTCGTGCCCGCCCCCGCGCCCGCCCAGGCTCCCGTCCAGGGCACGGTCGGCATGACCGGTGGGGGAGCGCCGCGCGAGGCTTCCGCGCCGTCGTCCGAGGCCTCCTCCGGTCGTTTCGGTGCCCGCGAGGCCCGCGAGGCCCTGGCCCGCAAGAAGCAGGAGCGCGCCGAGGCCTCGGCCCCCACCGCGCCTGCATCGTCTGCTGCGCCCGCCCCGCAGGGTATGCCCGCGTGGGGGAGCGGCCCCGACTGGTCCGCTCAGAAGCCCGCCGCTCAGAAACCGGCTCCGGAGCAGAGCACCGCGCCCGCGCAGAGGTCCGCACCCGTGCAGGGGTCCGTGCCCGCGCAGGCGGCACCGCAGGAGGCCCCGCACCGCGAGGCCGTCGAGCGACCTCACATCGATGCCACGCAGGAGCGCGCCCAGGCCGAGCCTCGTGCCGCTGCCCGCGCGCAGCAGCGCCCCGATTCTGCCGCGCCACAGCGTCCGGATACTAACGCTCGTGTCGAGGCCCCCGCCTCCGGCCGCGACGCCGACATGCTGCGCGGTCGCTGGAACGAAGTCGTCGAGCGCCTCTCCTCCATCAGCCGCGTCACGTGGTCCATGGTCGGCGGCAACGCGCAGCTGGGGGCCGTCGATGGCTCCCACGTGATCCTCCTCTTCCCGGTCGAGGCCATGGTCAACGCCTTCTCGCGCGGCCCCCGCGCGGCCGACGTCGAAAAGGCCATCAACGAGGTCACCGGCCTGAACCTCAGCGTGTCCGCGCAGGTCGGGCAGGCCTCGGGCGGCCCGGCGACGACCGGCCCGTCGGCGCAGGCCTCGCACCCCGGTGTCTCCCAGCGCCCCTCCCAGCGTCCGTCCCACGGAGGCTGGGTATCGGAGCCGCCCCCTTTTGATCAGGCCGCCGCGCAGGCGGCACCCGAACCCGAGCCGTGGCCCGAGGCCGCACCCGCCCCGCAGGCGCCCGCGCGCGCTCACGAGGAACACGTCGCGCAGGCGGCCCCCACGCCTGCTCCCGAGCCGGTTGACACCGGCTGGCCGGAGCCCGCGCGTGCACCCGCACCCGCTCCCGAACCTGAACCCGAGGACGCCGGCTGGCCCGAGCCCGCGACGGTGACGCCGATCCGGCGCGAGCCCGTCGCTCTCGCGCCGACGTCGGCTTCTCAGGCACCCGTCCCGCAGCCCGGCGCCGAGCGCCCCGCGCTGCCCGAGCGGGCGGCCCGAGCCCTCGCCGCCGCCTCCGCCGATGCGCCCGAGGGCGCTCCGGCCTCGTCCCCGAACGGCGGGGAGGCCCCGCGCAAGCACTCGTTCACGGTCTTCCGATACCCGGGCGACCCGGAGCCGGGTGAGGAGAGTGCGCCAGAACCCGCGCAGCCCGCCCCGGCCACGTCCCCCGTCTTCGACGATGCCCCCATCCAGCCCGCCGCGCACACGCCGTCGACCCCGACGGGGTGGGGCGACCCGGTCGTCATCTCCGGGGGAGCGTCCGTCAACTTCGACGATGGCGCCGACTCGTGGACCCCGCCAGAGCCGGCCGCCCCCGCTGACGCGGCACCGATCGGCGCCGCACCGAGCGCCCCCGCGCAGGCCCCGGCCTGGCTGGCGGCGGCCCCCGAGCCCACGCATGCCCCGGATTCCGCGCCCGGATTCGGCAACTCGCAACCCCAGCGCGACGCCGCACAAGCGCCCGATGTGCCGCTGACCGGTCGCGCCGCCGCCGAGGCCGCACTGCGCGAGAAGGCTCAGCGCGAGGCCGCCGTCGCCTCGACCCGCACCCACGCGGCCGACGACGACAGTGCCAGCATCGACGACGAAAACATTGAAAACTCGCAGATGATCGGCCTGGCAGCGGTCCTGGAGATCCTCGGCGGACGCGTCATCGAAGAGAAAATGACCGAGGGAGGATACTGACATGTACGACGGCGCCCTGGCCGACCTCATCGATCAGTTTGGGCAGCTGCCCGGCATCGGCCCGAAGTCCGCGCAGCGCATGGCCATGCACGTCCTGGACGCGGAGCCCGAGGATGTCGCGCGCCTCGTCGACGCGATCAACGCCGTGCGCGGGCGCGTGCGCCACTGCGACATCTGCGGCAACCTCACGGAAGAGGACGAGTGCTCCATCTGCCGCGACGTGCGCCGCGACCCCAGCGCGATCTGCGTCGTCCAGGAGCCCAAGGACATCCAGGCGATCGAGGGCGCGCGCGTGTTCCGCGGGCGCTACCACGTCCTCGGCGGCGTCATTGACCCGATTCACGGGGTGGGGCCCGACCAGCTGAACATCGCCTCGCTCATGAGCCGCCTGGCGGACGGGACGGTCACCGAGGTCATCCTGGCGACCAATCCGAACGTTGAGGGCGAGGCGACGGCCGCCTACCTCGCGCGCATGCTCTCCACGATGGGCGTCGAAACTTCGCGCCTGGCGATGGGCCTGCCCATGGGCGGCGACCTGGAGTACGCGGACTCGGTGACGCTGGGCCGCGCGCTCGAGGGGCGCCGCCGCCTCTAGGGGAGCCGCCTCTGAGCCGTCATTGACGAGGCCCGGGCCGCCTCGCGCTCTCAACGCGCAGGCGGGTGCTGACTTGTGTTGTGGTCGCGCGGGTGGGCGTGCGTCTGTGCCGGTACCCTTTGCGGCTGCGACCTGCGGCGTTTGTCGCCTCGTGGGCCGCGCGTCCCGCTGTCCGTGACGCACGTGTGACACAATCGTAGGGACCGCGCTGCGAGAAGACGAGGAGGCCATGATGGCGACCCAGGCGAGTTCAGGCGCGCCCCGAGTGCTGGTTGTTGATGACGAGGCGATGCTGGCGGACTTGCTGTCGCAGGCGCTGCGCCACGAGGGCTGGGAGACGGCTACGGCGAAGGATGGGTTGGACGCGCTGGCGAAGGCGTCGAGCTTCCACCCGGACGTCGTGATCCTCGATGTGCAGATGCCGCGCATGGATGGCCTGGAGGCGCTGGAGCGCCTGCGCGCTCGCGACCCGGAGCTGCCGGTCCTCTTCCTCACCGCACGCGACGCGGTCGCGGACCGCGTGCAGGGCTTGCGCGCGGGAGCCGACGACTACGTGACGAAGCCTTTCGATCTGGACGAGGTGGCGGCCCGCGTGGAGGCGCTGCTGCGCCGCGCGGGACGCACCCAGCAGGCGGCGTCGACGGTGCTGCAGGTCGCGGATCTGACCCTCGATATGGATTCTCACGATGTGCGTCGTGGCGGGGAAGAAATCACGTTAACGAACACTGAGTTCGAATTGCTTCGGTATCTCATGGAGAACGTTGGAATCGTGCTGTCGAAGCAAAAGATTCTGGACGCCGTGTGGAGCTACGATTTCGGTGGCCAGGTGAACGTTGTCGAGCTGTACATCTCGTATCTGCGCAAGAAGATCGACGCGGATCGTCCGGCCCTCATCCGCACGGTGCGCGGTGCCGGTTACATCATGCGGGAGCCGCAGTGACGCGGCGGCCTTCCCTGGCGGGGCGCCTCTCGCGCGCCTTGGCCGCGTGCGTGGCGCTCGCGCTCATCGTCATGGTGGCGGCGTCCACGCTGGTCATGCGCTCCTGGATGCTCGGCAACATGGATTCCGAGCTGCATCGTCTCTCGCAGCGCGCGGGCGAGCACCTGGATGTTGAGGACGCTCCAGATAATGGGGTGGATGCGGACGATGATTTTGACGACGATTCTGACGATGCTGGTGCCCGTGCGGTCCCGCAGTCGGGTGGGCGGGTGCCTCGTCCCGGTGGGCCCGTCGTCCCCGGCGGACCCAAGGGGCCGGGGTTTGGCGGTTCTGGCGTCGCCGAGGGCACCCTCCAGTACGTGAGCGAGGACGGCGAGGCGGCCGGTGCGGTCGTCTCCAACTTCTCGGTGACCTACCTGAATGAGCCTGCACTGGCGATCCTGGCCGCGGTGCCGACGGATGGCGCCCCGCACACCGTGCGTCTCAAAGATCTGGGCGCGTTCCGGGTGACCTCCCAGGTCGTGGGCGACAAGACCGTGCTCGTCGGCGTGCAGATGGATAGCGTCGATGATGTGGTCCTGATGCTCGTCGCGGTTGAGCTTGGTCTGTCCCTCATCGTCGCGATTGCGGCCGGGTTCGCGGGCCGGGCGTGGGTGCGCCGCGAGCTGCGCCCGCTCGGGGTGGTGCGCGCGGCCGCCGCAGACATCGCGAGCCGCGACCTCGCCGATAACGCCAACGACCTCATGCGCGTCGGCGAGGAAGCGACTTCAGGCCCCGTCGAGGTCGCCGACGTCGCAGGCGCGCTCAACTCGATGATCGACGCGGTCGAGGACGGCATGGAACGTCGCGCCCGCAGCGAGGCGAAGCTGCGCCAGTTCGTCGCCGACGCCTCGCACGAGCTGCGTACGCCGCTGGCCTCCGTACAGGGGTACGCGCAGCTCGCCCGCCGCGACATTGACGAGGCCTCCCGCACCCAGGCGCTCGAGCGCATCTCCTCGGAGGGTGCGCGCATGGCCTCCCTCGTGGAGGAGATGCTGACCCTGGCGCGCCTGGACGGCAACCGGGCACTCAAACGGGACACTATCGACGTTATCCCGCTGATACTGGACGCCCTGTCAGACGCGCACGTGGTCGCCCCCGACCATGCGTGGGAGCTCGGCGAGGCCTCGGACATCCAGGTCCTGGGTGACGAGGCTGCCCTGCGCCAGATCCTCACGAACCTGCTCGCGAACGCCCGCGTGCACACGCCTGCGGGCACACGCGTCACCGTTTCTCTCAGCCGCGTTCCTGACGGTGGTGGAGCGGGGACGGACGCCCCGGCCTCGTCGATGGTGAGGATCCGCGTCGCCGACGACGGTCCCGGCATCCCCGCTGAGATCCGCGACCGCGTCTTCGATCGTTTCGTGCGCGGCGACTCCTCGCGTACGCGCGACGGGCGCGGCTCCTCGGGCCTGGGAATGTCGATCGTCGAGTCGGTGGCGCGCGCAATGGGCGGGTCCGTGCGCCTCGCGGACGCCGACAAGGGGACCGTCATCGACGTGACATTGCCCGCCGCCTGAACGCCCCCGCGCGCTGGCGACCGAGGCGGCGCTGACCAGGAGCGTTGCAATTCCGGGCCTCGTGCGTCCCTGTGTCCTGGGTTGCCCCGGCGCGTCCCATGTCACCCGCGCCCACATGCCGGTCGTTCCCAGCGCGATGCCTGGTGGGCCGTAGGATTGTTGTGGTGGCGTGCGCCACCCGAATACGTGCATATCGGCACGTACCGACAGAAATGAGGCTCAAGTGGCACTGATCGTGCAAAAGTACGGCGGTTCTTCCGTCGCCGACACCGAAGCCATGAAGCGCGTCGCCCAGCGCATCGTGGACACGCACAACGCGGGACACCGCGTCGTTGTCGTCGTATCGGCGATGGGCGACACGACGGACGACCTGCTCGACTCGGCCGCAGCACTCACCGACAACCCGCCCGAGCGCGAAATGGACATCCTCCTGTCCGCCGGCGAACGCATCTCGATGGCCCTCCTCGCGATGGCCGTCAACGAGCTCGGCGTCGAAGCCCGCGCCTACACCGGCGCACAAGCCGGCATCAAGACGGACAGCCATTTCGGCGCCGCCCAGATCGTCGGCATGGTCCCCGAGCGCGTCGCCCGTGCCGTCAAGGACGGCCAGGTCGCCATCGTCGCCGGCTTCCAGGGCATCTCCAAAGATGACGACGTGACCACGCTCGGCCGCGGCGGCTCCGACACGACCGCCGTCGCCCTCGCCGCAGCCCTCCACGCCGACGTGTGCGAAATCTACACCGACGTCGACGGGCTCTTCTCCGCCGACCCGCGCATCGTCCCCAAGGCCCACCGCCTGCGCACCCTCACCCAGGAAGAAACTCTGGAAATGGCCGCGCACGGCGCCAAGATTCTCCACCTGCGCGCCGTCGAATTCGCCCGGCGCTACGGGGTCCCCCTGCACGTGCGCTCCTCGTTCTCCGAAAAGAACGGCACCTGGATCTCCGACTCCCCCGCAAACCCCGAGCTCAAGGGCCTCGTGCCCGACGCCGCCCTGAAGTCCCCTGAGGAAAACGCCATGGAAAAGCCCGTCATCTCCGGTATCGCTCACGACCGCTCGCAGGACAAGATCACCGTCACCGACGTGCCGAACAGCCCCGGCGTCGCCGCCCGCGTCTTCGCCGTCGTCGCCGAAGTCGGTGCCAACATCGACATGATCGTTCAGAACCTGCCGATCTCCGACCCCACGAAGGCCAACATCACCTTCACCCTGCCCGAAGGCGACGCGCAGAAGGCCCTCGACGCCCTCGAGGCGCACCGCGACGAAATCGGCTTCAACGAGCTGCGCTACAACCCCAACATCGGCAAGCTCAGCCTCGTCGGCGTCGGCATGCGCACCAACCCCGGCGTCTCCGCGCGCCTCTTCTCCGCCCTGTCCGACGCGGGCATCAACATCGACCTGATCTCCACCTCCGAGATCCGCATCTCCGTCGTCACCCGCCTCGAAGACCTCGACCGCGCCGTGAAGGCCGTCCACACCGCGTTCGGCCTCGACGCCTCCGAAACCGAAGCCGTCGTCTACGGCGGCACCGGCCGCTGATCGTTCATCGACGAGGCCCGGGCTGCTTTCGCTGTTTCTGCACGGTTCCGGTGATCCCGGTTAGCGAGGCCGGCCTCGTCCCCATAGATTTCACCCAGCGTTCGCCCCGTCGTATGGGCGCGCGCACCAACAAAGGAGAACACCATGAGTGGTTTCAATGTCGCCGTCGTCGGTGCCACCGGCCAGGTCGGCCGAGTCATGCGCACCCTGCTGGAGGAGCGTCAGTTCCCGGTCGAGACGATTCGTTTCTTCTCGTCCGCGCGTAGCGCCGGCACGACCCTGCCCTGGAAGGGGCAGGACATCGTCGTCGAGGATGTGGCGACGGCGGACTACTCGGGCATTGACATTGCCGTGTTCTCCGCGGGCGCCACGGCCTCGCGCGAGTACGCCCCCAAGTTCGCGGCCGCCGGCGCGGTCGTCGTCGACAACTCCTCCGCGTGGCGCAAGGACCCCGAGGTGCCGCTCGTCGTCTCCGAGGTCAACCCCGACGACGTCGACAACCGCCCCAAGGGCATCATCGCGAACCCCAACTGCACGACCATGGCCGCCATGCCCGTCCTCAAGCCCCTCGTGGACGCCGCGGGTGGGCTGACGCGTCTCTTCGTCTCCTCCTACCAGGCCGTCTCCGGGTCGGGCCGCGCGGGCGTCGCCGAGCTGACCGGCCAGATCGAGGCCGGTGCTGCGCAAGACCTGGCAGCTCTGGCCCTGGATGGTCGCGCCGTCACCCTGCCCGAGCCCGGCGTGTACGTCGCGCCCATCGCCTTCGACGTCGTGCCGCTCGCCGGCTCAATCGTCGACGACGGCTCCGAAGAGACCGACGAGGAGCAGAAGCTGCGCAACGAGTCGCGCCGCATCCTCCACATTCCCGACCTGGCCGTGTCCGGCACCTGCGTGCGCGTCCCCGTCTACACCGGCCACACCCTCACGATCCACGCCGAGTTCGCAGGCGACATCACGCCCGACCAGGCGCGCGCCCTGCTGGCAGACGCGCCCGGCGTGCGCGTCGTCGACGTCCCGACCCCGCTCGAGGCCGCCGGCCGCGACGAGGTCCTCGTGGGTCGCATCCGCCAGGATCAGGCGGTCGACGGCAAGCGTGGCCTCGTCCTGGTCGTCTCCGGCGACAACCTGCGCAAGGGCGCTGCCCTGAACGCGGTCCAGGTCGCCGAGGTGGTGGCTGCTCGGTTGCGCTGAGTGCGCGAGCTCTCGACTGTGCTGAGTGTGAACTAGTTGCGTGAACGCGCGGCGGCCCTGGCGGGCTGCCGCGCGTTCCGTTCTGCGGGCCGGGCCGCTGTGTGTGCTGGTGTGCTGCGGCCCGCCCGCGAGATCGCCACACGCGAGCTTCGCTCGGAGTGGTCGATCTCGGAGCCTGGCCAGGCCCCGCCGCCGCCCACCAGCACTGCGGCCAGGCCCTGCCGTTCTGCAATCCCGCCTCGCCAATTTCGCACGTAATTCCCCTGCGGGTACTTCAAATCATGAAGTAGCGTCGTTGCAATTGCAACGTTTCTGGGCGGTCTCCAAAAGTGACCGTAGGAAATTATGTGCGACTTTTGTTTAGTTCTGGCCCTGCCGCCGCCCACCGGCACCGCGGCAGATCCCTCCGGCGCCCTCCACACCAGTGGGGCCGGGTCTATGATCGGTGGCTCGGCGCGTCGACTCGTTGTCCGGCCAGGCCCCGCCGCCCACCGGCACCGCGGCCAGGCCCGCTGGACCTTCCGGCACCGCGGGTACCGCAGCCTGGCCCTCCGGTCCCTCCGGCACCCTCCACTTCTGCCTAGGCAATTTCGCACGTAATTCCCCTGCGGGTACTTCAAATCATGAAGTAGCGTCGTTGCAATTGCAACGTTTCTGGGCGGTCTCCAAAAGTGACCGTAGGAAATTATGTGCGACTTTTGTTTAGTGCTGGCCCTGCCGCCGCCTTCTGATCCTGCCTCGCCAATTTCGCATGCAATTCCCTTTTGGCTATTTCAAATTTTGAATTCATGTCGTTGGGATTGCAACGTTTCTGGGCTTTGTTGAAAATTCATGCAATAGAATTGCATGCGAAATTGTGGGAGGGGCGCGTTGGTGGGTGAGGTGGGGTGTTGGTGCGGGACTTTTTTCTCCCTGCTCGACCTGTTG
>NZ_JAPWAD010000022.1:0-48525 GCF_041432695.1 Pauljensenia sp. 27098_8_83
CGACACGCCGTCTAAAGCACCACGTTTGCGCCTATAGCCCTAAAAGGCCGGGTTCAGCGGTATCACACCGCTGAACCCGGCCCCACATCGACGTCAGTGCGTCCGTCAGTCCTCATTCTCGAGCGCGTCGGCCTGCTGGGCCTGCATGCGAGCGAGGTGCTCGTAGTCGGCGGTGCCGCGCTTGGGGACGTCGCGCATGGGGCGCGCAGGCGTCAGGCCCGTGAAGGAGGCGCCCAGGTTGACCAGTCCACCGGACTCCATGCCGGGGCCGGGCAGCACGTCGAAGCGGCGCGCCTTCTGGAGGGCGTCGATGACGCCTGTCATGTCGTGGTTCTGGATGGCCGCCGAAATCGTGTAGGCGCCCGGGTTGAAGGTCAGGCGCGGGATCTCGATGTCCAGGTGACCGGTCCCCGGTTCGATCGAGGTCGGCACGTAGCAGGCATCCATGCCGTGCAGGCCCCACACAAAGACGCCTTCGCGGGTGTCGATGGAGGCACCGAAGACCGGGGACTCGATGCGTTCCTTCGCACGGTAGTGCAGGCGCAAACGCACGGGATCGCCCGGGTAGACGAGAGACGTGGGCTCGCCGGAAGCGCTCAGCAGGTCGATGCGCTCGATCATGGCCTCGCCGCTGCCAAAGCGCGTGCCGCCGCCCTCGACCTCGACGGCGTGGTGCGCGACGTCGGAGTAGGTATCGATGACCTCGGCGGCCGAGCCCACGTCGACGAGCGTGCCGTGGTCCAGCCATGCAGCCTGGTCGCAGAAGGTACGCATCTGCTCGAGGCCGTGGGACACGACGACGACCGTGCGTCCCTGGTCTTTGAGCTGGGCGAACTTATCCATGCACTTGTTCTGGAATTCCATGTCGCCCACGGCCAGGACCTCGTCGACGAGGAGGATGTCCGGCTCGACGTGGATGGACACGGAGAATCCCAGGCGCACGTACATGCCCGAGGAGTAGTTCTTGACGGGCTGGTCGATGAAGCGCTCGACGCCGGAGAAGTCGATGATCGCGTCCAGCTTGGAGTCGATCTCCTTCTTGCTCATGCCCAGGATCGCGCCGTTGAGGTAGATGTTCTCGCGGCCCGAGAGCTCGGGGTGGAAGCCGGAGCCGACCTCGAGCATGGCGGCCATGCGGCCCGTCGAGGAGATCGTTCCCTTGTCCGGGGTGAGGATCTTCGCGATGCACTTGAGCAGCGTCGACTTGCCCGAACCGTTATGGCCGAGCAGGCCGAAGGTCTTGCCCTGCGGGATATCAAAGGAGACGTCGTCGAGGGCCCAGAACTCCTCGAACTGGGCGCGCGAACGCTGCAGGAACGCACCCTTGAGGGACTGGTTGCGGTTCTTGTAGATGCGGAAGCGCTTGGAGACGCCCTCCACCGAAATCGCGTTCGTCATCAGAGTTCCTCCACGATTCGTGCCGAGAAGCGGCGGAAGATCAGCGAGCCGAGGCCGAAGATCCCGAAGGCCCAGGCGGCGCAGCCGAGCCACACCTGCCAGGACGGCATCGCGAAGCCGTACAGCGTCGAGCGGTAGGCCTCAAGGAAAAGCTCGGCGGGGTTGAGACGGAAGATCGTGACGATCGGGAGGGGTTCGCCGCCCCAGGTCCACCCCTTGGCCGCCAGGTCGGTCTGAACCTTGCCCAGCATCGACAGGGAGAAAACAACGCCGGAGGCGTACATCCAGATCTGGTTAAAGATCTGCCACAGGTGCGAGATATCGCGGAAGTACACCGACGCGATCGACAGGATGAGGCCCATGCCGATGACGAAGAGCATCGCGAGCGCCGTGATCACGATGACCGCTGGGATCATGAGCAGCACGCCGGGGCCGCCGGCGATACACATGATGACGATGATGACGGCCAGCTCGAACGCGAAGTCGTAGGCCAGGGCCAAGACCGAGGAATAGATGAGGACCTGGCGCGGGAAGTAGACCTTCGTCAGCAGGCCCGAGTTGCCCACGAGAGAGTCCATGCCGCGCTGGATGCCGCTCGACATGAAGTTCCAGGCGATGACGCCCACGCCGATCCACAGCGCGAAGGACGACAGCCCCGAGTTCACGCCCTTGTCGGCCTCGCCGCGGAAGACGACGCCGAAGATCAGCGCGTACACGGCGATCGTGGCGACCGGGTTGATGAAGGACCACAGGCGGCCGAGCGCGGTGCCCTTAAACTCCGAGGAGATCGAGCGCTGCGCCATGCGCATCGTCAGGTCAACGACCCGTTTCGTCTCAGACACGGCTTCTCCCATCGCTTCTGTCGTGGTCAGGAAAACTATTCTACTTGCGATCAGCCGGCGTGAGCGCGAGGTAACGCTGCGTGAACTCCACGATGACGACGCTGGGCTTGTATGCCTCGATGAGAGCGGCGACGTCCGTCGGGTTGTCCGTGTCGAGGCCGTGGCCGACCTGGATCGTGTACTCGAAGGTCGCTGCGACCTCGGGACCCAGGTTGTTGCCCTGAGAGTCGCGCACGATGAGCGCCGTGCCGCGTCCGTTCGGGTTGTAGGTGAGTGCCGGCTTGTTCTGGAAGTCGACGGGGCTGGCCAGGGATACCTCGGGCGCGGCGCTCACCTCGGCCAGGCGCGCGGCGGTGTCAGCCAGCTCATCGCGGCTCTCCAGCTGCAGGAGGTGGACGCTGCCCGGGTCCTGCTCGTAGGTGGGGACCGCCCACGGACCCACCTGAGCGGGGGCACCCAGGGCCTCGTACTCGTTGGGGGCATCCGCGCTGGTCACGCCTGAGGGCGACAGGGACGGCAGATCCGCGAGCTGCGGGTTGACCGCGCCCAGGCAGGACAGCGTCTGGTTCCAGGCGACGTGCGCGGCGTAGGGCGACCAGTGCGGGTTGACCGTCGAGTACAGCGGTGCTTCGCTGCCCGCTCGGGCCTCGCGCAGCCCCTCTCGCACATCCACCCAGGCGTGGGTGGGCAGCGCGGAGCGCATGAGGTCCAGGGAGGTCGTTCCCGTCAGCGGATCGGCCCACTGCGGGAGCTTATCGGAGTAGACGTCCCACGTGGCCGGGGCGGGCAGGAACAGCGCCGTCGAGCCCGCCGCGTTGGCTGCGGTCTCGATGCCGCTCATGTAGCGGTCCCACGCGCTCACCTGGCCGGCGGTGGGGCGCACGCGGCCCAGCGCCTGCGAGAAGTTCGCGTTGAAGACGTCGGAGAGGAACAGGTAACCGTCGCGCCCCTCAACGTAGGTGGTCACGCCGGTCATGCCCTTCTCAAACGAGGCCTGGGCAGCGTCGGTCGGCAGGTACCCCGCGGTGCCCGCGACGCCGGGCGTCCACGGTCCCACGTCGGCGCGCGGGGTGGGCGCGCACACCTCGGGCAGGGACTGCGGCGTGGTGCGCGCAAACGACGAGGCCTGGGCGGCGGGCGGCGCTCCCACCTGAGGGGCGGGATGGGTGGCCTTGTACCACACGCCGACCGTGGTGGCCGCGCACGCTCCCGCGAGGAGAATCGCGAGGGGCACGTAGCGGAGGCGGTGCTTCCACGAGCCGGTGGGGACTCCCTCGTCGAAGGAGATGTCGCGCAGGCCCGACTCGGATTCCTTGAACTGGCCGGTAGCCTTCTTCTCGCTCACTTGGTCTCCTCCTCGGCGTGCGCGGATGCCGCTTCGGCCTCCATGACCGTCGCGATCCTGGTCGAGGACAGGGCCGGCGTGACGATGCGGCGGGCCACGGCCTCGTACGCGGGACGGAAGTGCTCGATGAGCTTGTCCATCCATCCGGGCAGGTAGTTCTTCTGGCTCATCGCGGGCTTCTCGATGAGGTGCCACGACAGGTAGGCCAGGATGTGCACGGTCACGACGACCGTCAGGTGGTAGGCGAGCCAGCCGCGATCCTGCAGGTGGAAGTACGCGGCGAAGGCCATAATCGGCCACGCGTAAATGTAGATGCCGTAGGACAGGTCGCCGTGCTTCTCCCAGTTCTGCAGAGGCAGGCGGATCGCCAGGTACATGAGGAAGTACAGGAAACCGTACTGACCGATGATGTTCCAGCCGCCCGAGGCGTAGGACAGGACGCCGAAAATCAGGCCGCCCCACGCCAGGCGCGAATCCATGGGGATCTTGTCGCCGTAGAGCGTGAAGAGCATACCGAAAGCGAAGGGGCCCATGAACATGAGCATGAACGGGTCACGCAGCAGGTAGTTGACGCTGGCGACCTGCCCCGCGCCCATCCACTGCAGGGCGTTCAGGGCGATGAGGGCGAGGGCGAAAGCGCCGCCCACCTTGCGGTTTGCCAGCGCCCCGAACAGGCCGAGAATCGCCACCAAGATGTATGCCTTGAACTCGTAGATGAGCGTCCACGCCGAGCCGTTCCAGTCGCGCGCGCCGTGCAGGATGTAGTACGGCAGGTTCTCGCCCATGCCGGCGATGTTGCGCTGCCCCAGGTGGAGGAACATGTTGTTCACGAAGTACGTGAGCGGGGACTCGGTGGCCGGGTGCAGGTAGCCGGAAATGTTGTGGAACGTGTGCCAGTAGGCGATCGGAGCGAGGATACCGACCGTGAACAGCAGGGCCGCCCAGAAGGCCGGGAAGATACGCAGGACGCGGCGCCACATGTAGCGCCAGATCGTGGCGCGCCCCATGCGCGAGCGCGTGATCAGGAATCCCGAGAAAAAGAAGAATCCCGCGACGGCGACGCCGCCGATGGACTGCTCCTTCGAGATCTGCACGCCCAGGTCCTCGCCGCCGTAGAATCCGGCGATCGGGCCGGCGTGCGAGAAGATGACCATGAAGGCCATCAGCCAGCGCAAGAACCCGATCGAGTTGGACCTGGAGTTGAATGCCTGCGCGACGGACTGGGGCGTGTGCGGGGCCGCAGCCCGGATCGTGGAGGCCAGGCTCATCGCTCACCCTTCATGGATCGGATCTTGTGGGCGAACCCTCGGGCCGCTCGGTACGCCGGCTTGAGGGCATTGCCCAGGCCGGGGGTACGCACCATGATGTTGGTCTTGACGGCACCCAGCAGGTTCGGGACCGTTCCCATGCGCGCCTTGAGGAAGGGAACCTGGTCGATCGCGAAAGCGGGCATCATCGACGAGGTCGCGGCCAGCTTGTACTCGAGGTAGCCGTAGTACACGCCCGCCCACTTCGGGGTCATGACGGGGCGCACGTAGTAGCCGCGCGACAGGACCGCGTAGGCCAGGAGGCGTTCGATGACGTGGGCCAGGGATCCGTCCTTGTAGCCGCCCTCTTCGGGGAAGTCCTCGGGGACGAGGCCTGCGCCGGTCAGCAGGGACAGGGCCTCGGGGCGCGCGATGAACATGGAGCCGTAGGGGGCCAGCGGCTGGTCGTCGTCGAAGGGGACGGTGATGCCGACCTTCTTGGCGAACTCGCGGGCGGGCTGGCGGTTCGCGAACCACGCGTGGCCCATCGTCGGGTACCCCATGTGCGGCATGGGTGCAATGGCCATGCCCAGGCCCGGGTGGGTGGCGAAGTCGGCGAGGATGCCGGCCACGTGGTCGGAGGAGGCCAGCAGGTTGTCGTAGAGGTGCTCCTTGAAGAGCTGGGCCGCGTTGTAGTCGTCCTGGACGGACTTCTTCGAGTGGATCTTCACGACGACGTCGTACTCGCCCGAGGTGAGCACATCGCCACAATCCACGAGGAACGCGCCGATGTCGCGGCCGCGGTTGGAGGACACGACGCGCACGTCGGCGTCCACGCCTCGTTCCTGGGCGCGCGCCTCGATGAGCGCCTTGTTCTCCTCGTTCGAGGTCGTGGCCACCAGGTGGTAACCGGCGGGCAGGACGCTCAGGCGGTCGAGAATCTCGTCGGCCATGTCGGCGTAGAAGATGTGTGCGACGGCAAGGACCTTGAGGGAAGCGGCCGCATCCAGGGTGGCCTGGTCGGCGCGCGGTGAGACGACGGTCGTTAGGCCCGCGTTCGTCACGAGGTCGCGCGGACGCGAGGTGCGCGCGAGGTTCGTGAGGATCAGGTCGGTGTCGTAGCCCGCCCGCTCGGCCAGCTCCAGCATGTCCGCGCCGATGATGGCGTGGCGGTCCAGGTAGAGCGGGTCGTGGAAGAGGTTACGACGCTTGAGGATCGGGCAGCCGTCCGCGAGCAGCAGCGAGGCGTTATCGAAGACGGGGTTACGCGAGGGGTAGTCCTCACGCGGATAGGCCACGACGTGCGTGTAGCCGAGGTCCCCGAAGTACTCCGTGAAGCGCGACTCGTGCCACTGGATGGAGTCGTTGTAGGAGCGGATCGGGGGCATCTCGTCCCAGTACTTGCGGAAGTCCGGGGAGCTGAGCAGCGGGTTGCGCACGGCGATCCAATGAGACTGGATGTGCCGGGGCATGCGGGTGGCTGCCAGGAAGGGGTGGGGGCGTACCTCGTCATGTTCGGTGATACCCCAGAAGTCGACCGCCCCGGCGGCCTCCACGCGGTCGAAGAGGTTCTTCCACGGGTTGATGGGCGCGAAGAAGGTGTAGTTGAAGAGGATCAGCTCGTCGATCTGACCGAGGCGATCCCAGCCGAAGCGCGCGATGCCGTCGCGGTATCCGCCCACGTCGAAGCCGGTATTTTCCCGCTCGAAGACCTCGGTGGCGCCCTTCAGGAGGCGCTCACGCGCGGTGTCGTCCAGAGGAGAGTTGGAGACGACGAGGATCTCGTCGAGGTACTCGCGCAGCGAGGTCAGGCACTCCACGATGTAGTCGTCGACGAGGCCCTGGGGATCGAAGAACAGGAAGATACCGGCGCGCTTCACAGTCTCACTCCTTTGAACCGTCGACGGCCGCCAGGATCTGTCGGATCTTCGTGGCGTCGCCCCACACGCCGGGCGAGTCGTAGGGACGATCCGGGAACGCCCCGTACTCGAGTGTGATGTCCAGGTCGTTGTCGCGGATGTAGGCCTCGACGCGGTCGGCGAGGCTCATGGGTTCGCCGCTGCAGATGTTGATGATGCCGTCGATCTCGTCCTGGGAGACGGCGGCGGCGATCTGGTAGGCCAGTTCCTGGATGGAGATGAAGTCGTAGAGGTTCTTGCCCGTGGTGAAGGGGAAGGTCTTCTTGCCTTCCTGGGCGGCCGCCAGGAGCTTGGAGAAGATCGAGGAGCCGTGCGCGTCATCGCCGACGATGTAGTAGCCGCGCAGCCACTGCATGGTCGCGCCGTGCTGGGCGGTCAGCAGCGTCGTGATCTGTCGCAGCGCGTTCTTGGAGATGCCGTACAGCGATGCGGGGTTGCACGGGGAGTTCTCGTCGATGGCACCCTCCCAGTAGCCGACCTCGTGCATGGAACCCATGACGGCCACGTGGGTGCAGCCACCCTTGAGGAGATTCTCAATGAAGTGGTAATGGGCGGGCAGATCGTCGATGTGGGCCGACGAGTTGTGCACAAAGCCGTCGCGCCATGCGAGGTGCAGGACCACGTCCGGGCGTCCGAGCTGGTCGTAGATGTCAGCGTCTCCGCTGAAAATCTGGGTATCGATGCGGCGCGCGCGCTCGTCGACACCGTCGAGGCGGAAGTCGACGACGCTGACGTCAAGGCCGCGCTCCAGCAGGGCGTGAACAATGTGGCGGCCGATGTAGCCGCCGGCTCCGGTAACGAGGACAGTCTTCACCATGTGAGTCAGTCTATCAAGGCCGCGGCGCTGCGCAGCTCCGCCCCGCGTTGTGTGCCGTGACGCACCTGCCCGCCCGGGCCTCGTCGACGAGGCCGACTCCCCTATCGCTGTGGATGCGCGGCGGTGCGGTGACGCAGCGCGCGAGGCAGAGCGAGGAGGCCTTGGAGGACTCCGCGGGCGACGGGACCGCGACCACCCGAGCGCACGGCGCGCGCAATCGAGCGAGCGATGGCGCGCGCGACGACGCCCCAGGGGGCGTGCTGGGCGGCGACGATGATGCGATTGCGCGCGTTGACCCTCAGGAACATGGGCGAGGACGTGCCGGAGGAGGCGGCGTGCTCGTGGTCGACGACGGCTCCGGCGACGAAGCGCACCTCGTATCCGGCCTCGCGCAGCTTGTAGGACAGGTCCGTGTCCTCGTAGTACATGAACAGGTCGGTACGTACTCCCCCGACAGCGCGCCACGCGTCGGCGTCGATCGCGCACGCGCCGCCGCATAGGCCGAAGACCTCGGGGGCGGGCAGCGGGGAATCGGCGGGGTCCAGCCAGGAGCGGTCATACCCGTTGCCCGCATTGTCGACCTCGTTGCCGGTGGAGTTGATGAGGACCTGCCCGCCGCGCTCTGTTTCGGTGACGCGCGTCCAGCGGCTGCCGTCGCGGGCGACGAGGAACTCCTCGTCGGAGGGGGCGGCGGGGTGCCACCTGCCGGTCAGGAGGATGAGCGCGGTCGTGGCGCCCACGGCCTCGCCCAGGGGGGCCAGGAGGGCGTCGAGGAATCCGTCGCGTACGGTTGCGTCGTTGTTGAGCAGGACGACGGTGCCTTCCTCCAGTCCGGCTGCCCCGGCCATGACGCCGGCGCCGAAGCCATCGTTGGTCCCGGCGTTCACGAGGGACACACGCGCGTGATTGGCGGCACCGCGCAGCTCTCCCAGGCCCTCGCGTAGGACGGTCAGGGAGTCGTCGTCGGATCCATTGTCGACGATGACGAGGTGGTCCCCCTCCCCCATCTGCGGGGCGATCGAGTGGGCGGCGCGCAGGGTGAGCGGCGCGTTCTTCCAGTTGACGAGGATGACCCTCGCGCTGCGCGCCCTCATCGCTCGCCCGCCAGGTCCGCGTAGATGGCGGCGTGCGCGGCGGCGGAGGCCTCCCACGTGTAGTCGCGGGCGCGCTCGATACCGGCGGCGGCAAGGCGGTCGTGCTCGCCCCCCGAGGCCGCTTCGAGGGCGTCGGCGAGGGCCGAGGCGTCGGTGGCCGGCACGAGGAGACCTGCATCATCTCGCGTAATCTCCGCCATGCACGTGTCCGCGCTGGTCACGACGGGAGTGCCGTGCGCCATGGCCTCAAGGACGGGCAGGCCGAAGCCCTCCCAGATCGAAGGGAAGGTGAAGACGCGCGCACCCGCGTAGGCGCAGGCCAGGTCGACGTCGTCGAGTCGGCCGAGGACGTGGACCCGCTCGGGAGGCAAGGGTGCGTCCGTCGGGTCAGAACCCCACCCGGCAGGTCCAACCAGGACGAGGTCGAGGTCGGTGCCGCCCAGCTGCTCGTAGGCCGCCAGGAGGGTGGGCAGATTCTTGCGCGGCTCGCGCGTGCCGACCCACAGGATGTAGGGGCGGGCCAGGCCGTGGCGGGAGCGGAACTCCTCCACCTGCGCCGTCGTGACGGGCGTGTGGCTCAGGCCGTGCGGGATGACGGTGATGCGCGAGGCGTCCAGGCCTGCCTCGATACAGTCGTCGGCGGTGGCCTGCGAGGGGACGATGATCGCGTCGGCGCGCTTCCTGGTGATCTCGAGGGCGCGGTGGAAGTACGCCGAACCGTGGGCCGTGAAATGGTCGGGGTCGCGCAGGAAGGCAACATCGTGGACGGTGACGGCCAGGGGACGCGAGGTCGGCGGGATCGCCCAGGTGGTCGCGTGCACGACGTGTGCTCCCCCGCCCGATCCAACGCCGAGCATCCGGTCCACGCTGGGCATACTCAGGCGGTCCCAGGCGGCATAGAGCGCGCGCCGAGGCAGCGAGGAGTTGAGGACGGGAATGGTCAGTCCCACCTGTTGCGGCGTCGCTTCGCTCGTGCCGTGGCGCGCCGCGATACCGAGGGCGCGCACGCTGCAGCTGGCGAGGCGGGAGGCGACTTCGACGATGTACCGGCCGGAGCCTCCGGGCACCGGCTGCCACATTTGTTCGACGACCATTCCAACGTTGACGCTCATGCGTCCAGGGTAGTTCACGGGCGCGCGGGGGCGGGAACAAAAGTATGAGCGAGCCCAAAATGGAATACGATAAGGGGAATAGCTGTTGCTCCCGACCCAATGGGGATGATCGTGGCCCACTTCGTTTCTCACTCGCATCCGATCCGCGTCCTGCTGGACGGGACCGCGATCCCCGCAGACCTGGGCGGCGTCGGTCGCTATGTCGACGACCTGGTTCCCGAGCTGGTCGACCAGGGCGTGGACCTGACGATGGCCGTCCAAGAGCGCGACGCGGAGCACTTCGCGACCCGCCTTCCCTCGGCGCGCATCATCCCGATCTCCCGGCGTTTCGAGCCGCGCCCGGCGCGCATGGCATGGGAGCAGACGGGCCTGCCCAAGCTGATCCGCAAGGTGCGCCCCGACGTCCTGCACTCCCCCCACTACACCTGCCCGCAGTTCCCGGGCGTCCCCGTCGTCATCACGCTGCACGACGCGACCTTCTTCTCTCACCCGCAGGCGCATTCGCCCCTCAAGCAGCGTTTTTTCACTGCCGCGATCCGCCGCGCGATCCGCCGCGCGGACGCCCTCGTCGTTCCCTCACTGGCCACGCGCGATGAGACGATCAAGTACGCGGGCGGGGATCCCTCGCAGTTCTACGTCGCCTACCACGGTGTGGATCGGTCGATCTTCCACCCGGTTTCCGACGCTGAGCGCGAGCGCGTCAAGGCCTCGCTGGGCCTGGAGGGCCGCGACTACATCGGCTTCCTGGGCACGCTGGAGCCTCGTAAGAACGTCCCGAACCTGGTGCGCGGCTGGGTCAAGGCCGTCTCCGATCGCCCGAATCCCCCGGCCCTCGTCCTGGCTGGCGGCAAGGGTTGGGACGAGGACATCGACCCGGCCCTGGCCTCGGTCCCCGAGCACTTGACGGTCCTGCGCCCCGGCTACCTGCCGCTCGAGGACCTGCCCGGATTCCTCTCGGGATGCGTCATCCTGGCCTACCCATCGATCGCGGAGGGCTTCGGCCTGCCGGTCCTGGAGGCCATGAGCTGCGGCGCCGCGACGCTGACGACTCGCCTGACCTCCCTGCCCGAGGTCGGAGGCGACGCCGTCGCCTACTGCGACATCGACCCGGACTCCATCGCCTCGGCCCTCACGGAGCTCTTGGATGACCCCGCGCGCCGCGCGGCGCTGGGTGCTGCGGCAATCCCGCGCGCCGACGAGTTCACGTGGGCGCGCGCCGCTTCCGTCCACATCGAGGCCTTCCGCGCCGCCGCCCGCATCTGAGCCGCACGGCCCGGAGGGCACCCAAGCCTCGTCATGAGGCATCCCACACCCAAATGTTCACAAATCCGATCATGAGTGGTATGCTCGAACATATAGCACTCAAACAACCTTGTGAACGAAAGGTGGCGGCATGCCCACAACCAACGTCGGCACGCTCAGCGAGCCCCAATTCAACATCCTGACCACACTGGCCAAGACGGATACCCCCCTCACCCAGCGGGCACTGTCGGAGGCCACCGGCATGAGCCTCGGACGCGTCAACACTGCCACCCGCGAATGCGAGGCCGCCGGCTACATCAACGACCGCACAATCACCGACGCCGGCCGCGAGGCACTGAAGCCCTACCGCGTGACGGGCGCCGTCATCATGGCCGCAGGCCTGTCCTCCCGCTTCGCCCCCATCAGCTACGAACGTCCCAAGGGCACGCTCAAGGTGCGCGGCGAAATCCTCGTCGAACGCCAGATCCGCCAGCTCCACGAAGCCGGCATCACGAACATCACGCTCGTCGTTGGCTACAAGAAGGAATACTTCTTCTACCTGGCCGACAAGTACGGTGTCGACATCGTCGTCAACCGCGAATACGCCACCCGCAACAACAACGGATCCCTCTGGCTCGTCAAGGACCGCCTCGACAACACCTACGTGTGCTCCTCGGACGACTACTTCACCACGAACCCCTTCGAGCCCTACGTCTACAAGTCCTACTACTCGGCGAACTACGTCGAGGGCCCCACCGACGAATGGTGCATCAAGACGGGTCCGGCCGACCGCATCACGGGAGCGACCGTGGGCGGCGCCGACGCGTGGGTCATGCTCGGCCACGTCTACTTCGACCGCAACTTCTCCGCGACATTCCGCGAGATTCTCGAACAGGTCTACCACCTGCCCGAGACCGTGTCGAAGCTGTGGGAGTCCATCTACCTGGACCACATCAAGTCCTTCGACATGGTGATCCGCCGCTACCCGGACGGCGTCATCCACGAGTTCGATTCCGTGGACGAGCTACGCAGCTTCGATCCCCTGTTCATGGAGAACGTGGACTCCGAGGTCTTCGATCACATCGTGGCCACCCTGGGCTGTCAGAAGTCGGACATCCGCGACTTCTACCCGCTCAAGCAGGGCATCACGAACCTGTCGTGCCACTTCACGGTGGGCGACGACGAATACGTCTACCGCCACCCCGGCATCGGCACGGAAAAGATCGTGGACCGCAGCGCGGAGTTCGCCGGCCTACGCCTGGCCGCCGAGCTCGGCATCGACGACACCTTCCTCACGGGCGACCCCGCGGCCGGCTGGAAGATCTCGCGCTTCGTGCGCGACGTTCGCAACCTGGACGTCACCCGCCCCGAGGAGCTCAAGGCGGCCATGGAGATGGACCGCGCGCTGCACACCTCCGGTCGCGTGCTGGACCGTTCCTTCGACTTCGTCACCGAGGGCCTGCGCTACGAGGGCCTCCTCAAGGCCTTCGGCCCGATCGACGTGCCCGGGTACTTCGAACTGCGTGACAAGGTCCTGCGTCTGAAGGCCTTCGCGGACGCGGACGGCTTCGACAAAGTCCCCTCGCACAACGACTTCTTCCCGCCGAACTTCCTGGTGGACAAGGACGGCAACATCAGCCTCATCGACTGGGAGTACGCGGGCATGTCGGACGTGGCCGCCGACTTCGGAACGATGACCGTGTGCACGGCGGAGATGACCCGCGAGCGCGCGGCCGCCGCCCTCGAGTACTACCTGGGTCACACCCCCTCCGAGCGCGAGGCGCGCCACTTCTTCGCCTACGAGGTGTTCGCCGGCTGGTGCTGGTACCTGTGGGCGCTGGTCAAGGAGGCTGAGGGAGACGATGTGGGTGAATGGCTCTACATCTACTACTCGCACGCGACACGCACGCTCGATTCCCTGCTCGCAGCCTACGAGGCAGCCTCGAGCACTCAGATCTCTACGGAAGGTGAACTGGCATGAAAACTCAGCACGGAGGCAAGCGCTACGGCTTCTTCTCGGGCGCCCTATGGGGCCTGGACACGGTCGTGTTAGCGATCGCGCTAACCATGATTCCGTTTGACGACTTCGGCCAGTCGGCGCTCGTGGGCGCGGTCCTGCACGACGTCGCGTGCGCCGTGATCCTCCTGGTCTACATGGCGATTCGCGGGCGCCTGAAGGACACCTGGGCTGCGCTGCGCACGCGCCCCGGCAAGTCGGTCATCGCGGCGGCGCTGCTGGGCGGCCCGATCGGCATGAGCGGCTACCTGATTGCCATCGACAACATCGGCCCCGGCCTGACAGCGATTATCTCGACGTTCTACCCGGCCCTGGGAACGCTGCTGGCGTTCGCCCTGCTCAAGGAGCGCATGGCTCCGCGTCAGATCGTGGCGCTGCTGGTGGCGCTTGGTGCCATCGTGGTGACGGGCTTGTCTGCAACCTCCGACCCCGTTAAGGACGGCAACGCGATCCTGGGTATCGTCGGCGCGCTGGCGTGCGTGATCGGCTGGGGGTCCGAGGCCGTCATCCTCACGTGGGGCATGCGCGACGAGGCCGTGGATAACGAGGTGGCGCTCCAAATCCGCGAGACGACCTCGGCGCTGGTCTACCTCTTCGTGGTAGCCCCCATCGCGGGTGTCTTCGGCGACACGCTCCACTCGCTGGCTCACCTGTCCGCGGGCGTGGTGGCCCTGGCCGGCCTGGCAGGCACGGCCTCGTACCTCTTCTACTACAAGGCCCTGTCGGCGATCGGCGCCTCGCGCGGCATGGCCCTGAACATCTCCTACTCCGCGTGGGCGATCATCTTCGCCCTGGCGTTCCCCCCGCACACGATTCCGACGCTCACGCAGGTCATCTGCTGCGTCGTGATCCTCGTGGGCACGGTCCTGGCGGCCACCTCCAACTGGGGTGACCTGCTTCCCAAGCGCACGGAGAAGGTCACAAGCTCCCAGGCATGAGACAATGGCGGGTGGGCGCGTACGCGTCCACCCGCTTTCCGTATTCGGAGGACTTATGACGACGCCCCCCAGCGACCTACGCAAGGTCCACATGCTGTTGACCTACATCCTGTCAGAGTTCGACCGGGTGTGCGGCCAGATCGGCGTGGACTACGCACTGTACGGCGGTAGCGCCATCGGAGCTGTTCGCCACGGTGGCTTTATCCCGTGGGATGACGACATTGATGTCTTCATGCTCCGACCGGACTACGAGCGCTTCCTGCACGAGGCTCCCGCACATCTGTCTGAAGGTTTCCGCATCGATAACCAGACGAGCGTTCCCCGATACCACCTTCTGTTCTCCAAGCTGGGCTTGACGGGAACGGTTTTCCGCTCGCAGGGCGAGGTGAACCCGGACTACACGCCGCCGATCTTCCTCGACATTTTTCCGCTCGATACGGTGCCCGCGGACGCCAAGCGTTTCCGCTCTATGTGCCGTAAGACCTGGTGGTGGGGCCGCCTGTTGTTCCTGTCGGGCATTCCGACCCCCGGTTTGCCGGGCATGGTGGCCTGGAAACGTTCGCTCATTCATGCGGTGACGCGGAGTGTCAACCTCGCACTACGCACCGCGCAGATGTCGCCACGCGGGCTGTACGCGCGGTGGGAGAAGGCGGCGCGCAGCGCCGAAGGCGAAGCAACGGGCACCTATGCCGATTTCACGATGCGTGACCCGTGGAACTGGATCGTGCACCGCGATGAGTTCCTCCCCACGCGCCGCGTTCCCTTTGAAGCGATTGAGGCCTCGATCCCCCATGATGTCGACGCCCTGCTCACTCGCGGTTACGGCGACTACATGCGCGTCCCGGATCCCGCTGATCGTCGCACGCACCTACCGGAGACGCTAGAGTTTGGTCGTTTCGACCCCGATCAGGGCGGGGTGCCGGATCTTCTCGCTTCCCGCGATGAGGAGGATCCTCGCTCGGAACCTACGACCGGTCAGGAGCAGTGAATGCGCATCGCTTTCATCGTCAACAGCTACCCTCCGCGTTTGGGTGGTTTGGAGTCGCACATCTACCACCTGTCGGTGTCCCTGGCACAGCTAGGACACGAAGTCTACGTATTGACTATCTCTGATAAGCCGGGGCATCGACAGGAGGAGGGCGTCGATATTCGTACCGATCAACGCCACTTCCCGATCGCCGACATCATCAGTTTCCCGGCCCTGGGTGCGACCCGCGCGATCGCACGCTTCCTCCGCGAGCACCGTATCGACGTCGTCAGTGTGCACACTCGATTTTTCCCCATGAGTTTCGTCGGGGTGCGTGCCGCACACCAAGCGGGAATCCCGGTCATTCACACGGAGCACGGTTCCGGTTTTGTCGCATCCTCCTCGCCGATCATCGCCCCCGCATCGCGCGGAGTCGATGTGACGATGGGCCGTTACGTGCTGCGTCACGCGGATCGCGTGCTGGGCGTGTCTGAGCAGGCCGCAGCCTTCGCGTCGCGTCTCGGCGGCGTTCATGCGGACGTGTTTTATAACGCGATCACTCCCCCGCAGCCGCACGCGGAACCGATCAAGGACCGCCACCGTCACCTGGTGTTCGTGGGCCGCATGGTGCCCGGTAAGGGATGGGACACGTTCATCGAGGCCGTGGCACAGCTGCGCGCGCAGGGGCAGGAGGTGACAGGCGAGCTGTTGGGCGCAGGCGCAGATCTCGACGCCGCTCGAGAGATGATTGCCGCCAAGGGCCTCGACGGTGTCGTGTCAGCACCCGGTCGAGTGAGCGCAGACGAGGTCCGTACCCGCTTGACGGGAGCGACCCTCGTGAATCCAACGGTCCTGTCGGAGGGATTCCAGACGACCCTGCTGGAGGCGCTGGCCGAACGAGGGCGCGTCGTCACGTTCACAGTGCCCGGCGCGCAGGTCCTCGCAGACCAGGGGAACCCCGTGGTCATCACCGCCGAACGCACACTCGAGTCGCTTGTCTCAACCCTGCGTGACTTCTTGAACAATCCACCTGAACTGGGGGATCCCAGCCTCATCAACGCGTGGACGTGGCCGGTACGGGCCCGCGAGTACGCGAGCATCGCCGAGTCACTACTGGATGGCCGCGCGCCACACTCCCCCGACCACCTCTGACGTCCACCCTGTTTCCCGAGGAGCAGTCATGCCATTTATTAGCGTCATCATCCCCGTCTACAACGCACAGGAATTCCTGCCCCACGCCCTGGGATCCATCGAGGCGCAGGACTTTGCGGACTGGGAAGTGATTCTCGTCGACGACGGTTCAACGGACGGCTCACCCGCCCTGTGCGATTCCTACGCTGAGCGTGACCCCCGTTTCCGTGTCATCCATCAGGAGAACGCCGGAACTAGCGCGGCCCGCAACACAGCCCTCAAGGCGGCCCAGGGCGAGTACATCACGTTCATGGACAACGACGACTGGTGGCGCATCCCCGAGGCACTCACGCTCGTTCACGAGGCACTGACGAGGCGCCCCGTCGACCTGCTGTGGCACATGAGTGCGCGCGCCAACCCGGAGGGCACCGAGATCACGGAGGCCGAACCCACGTCGATCGCCTCCATGATCGATTCGCTGAGCACGGACGAGGCAATCCGAACCATCATCGACAACGAGCTGACGACGAGTGCCGTGTGGACGAAGGTGATCCGCCGCGACTTCTTGACCACGCACGGCATCGTATTCCCGTCAGGCATGCGCAACGAAGACACGGACGTGAGCGCCCAAATCATCGCGCACATCGATTCCGTGGCCTGGCTCGACCAGCGTTTCTACGTGTACAGAATGGGCCACCCCTACGCGCAGACGTCACACTCGCTAGCCGTCTCGACTGTCGACGACCTAGAGCACGTACTGCGCTCGAATCTGTCTGCCGCTCGTTCACTGCCCGAAGGACGCCGCAGCGCACTCATGGCATTCCTCGCACGTCCGATGATGGTGTGGGTGGGCCAGGCCTCGGCCCTGGGACTGCTTGACGAGAAGAAGCACGGGCAGCAGGCGCGCCGCCGCAAGGCATTCATCAGCCAGTTCTTCCTACCCCTCATCTCGCAGTCGCACACCCGCGAAGCGCGTATCGCGCAGTGGGCGTGCCGTCTGCTGGGAGTGCGCGCCTGCGCCCACCTGCTCGGCATTCAATTCCGACGCATGCACCCGGAGCTGGTTGCCCGCTCCACGACCAAGTAGCGGCCCGCCCAGCGGGCTAGCTTCCTCGCGTCATTCACCGAAGGGAGTGTCCGCCACCCACTCGACAGATCGCATGTGGGCGGGCGGACGCTGGTCCTCGGGCGGGACCGCGCGCCAATCACCGTAGTAGTCCTCAAGCAGCTTCTCGGCCTGCGCAGGAATCGCAAACTCGCGCCCCTCGAAGCTGGCAGTACGCGTCGGGAAAAGCTCCTCAGGCCGGATGATATTGTGGCTCATAATGTCGTCGAGGAGCAGGACGTAGCGCTCGTTGTCCGGATTCTCAACAGACGAACGGTGGCACGCGCGGGCAAGCTCATCCTGCCGACGAGAGATGGCGTACAGGTCTGCGAAGCGAGTAATCGGATAGAGCATGTACTTGATGATGCGGCGCAACGTGGAGGTTGCGTAGCGCGGGTTTGACGCCGCGATGTACTTCCACCACACAAGTCGGTGCCCCCTGCGCGCGGCACGATGCACGGCAGGGTCAGTAATGTCGACGCGCTCAAGTGGGAAAATATCCACCCACAGCCCGAGGTTTCCGGCAGATTCGTCGAGGAAAGACTCAACCGCCCGGGTTCGGGTATCAACGAGCTTGCAGTAAGAGTTAATCGAGGTTCGATCACGATAACTGACGAGGCTGTAGTGCTCCCCGAGAGCCCCCTGCTTCCACAGGTCGTAGAGCTTCTCGTAGTCATCGCGGGGCATATAGACATCAATGTCGTCATCCCAGGGGATGAACCCGCTGTGGCGCATCGCCCCAATGAGAGTGCCATACGCGAGCGCATAGGACAGCTGGTGCTCGCGGCACACGCGGTCCAGTTCTGTGAGAATGTCCAGTTCAACCGCCTTCACCTGGCGCGCCTCAAGCTGGGTCATGGAGCCTCTTTCATCGTTCATCCGATGGCTTACGAACTGCCCTCTAGAGTAGTACAAGCTGCGGGTGAGAGGACAGGAGTACGGGCCCGAGCAATAGCCGGTCACGCCCAGCACGTCCTGTTGTCTGCGTCTGCTCTATGCGCCGGTGGGCGGCGGCCCGCCCGCTCGCCGTCCGCGAGGCACCCAGCCGCCAGACCTCCGTGCGGCGCACCCCGCCAGACCTCCCGTGCGGCGCGAGGCCTGCCCGCCCGCTCGCCGTCCACGCCGCGAGCTTCGCTCGGCGCGTCGCCTCGAAGCCCGGCCAGGCCCTGCAGGCCTCGCACCCCCCTCCGATCGGGCCGCCGCCCTTCGGCACCGCAGATACATCCCCCGCAGGCCTCGCACCCCTCCGATCGGGCGACCATGACCACCGGCACCGCAACCTCCATCCCAACGAGCTTCGCTCGGCGCACCCCGCCAGACCTCCGCGCGGCGCGAGGCCTGCCAGATCTCCGTGCGGTGCGAGGCCTGCCCGCCCGCTCGCCGTCCACGCCGCGAGCTTCGCTCGGCGCGTCGCCTCGAAGCCCGGCCAGGCCCTGCAGGCCTCGCACCACCCTCCGATCGGGCAGTCTCACCCGATGAGCGGGACAAAACTCCCCCTGCTCCGCACGTCAAATGCACAACCGGGACAAAACTCTCCCCACACGAAACCCCGGCGGGCCAAACCGGTATAAAACTCTCCCAGCAGGCGGCCCCGATGGACCCACCCGGGACAAAACTCTCCCAACACACCACAAAACGGCGATACCAAGCCATTTCTCGCTTGCAGGGAGAACTTCTTCACGCCTACGGCAGAGGCAAGCCGAGCAGGGAGAACTTTGTACCGCACACAGGACCACCTCCGGGACAAAACTCTCCCCACACGAAACCCGGCGGGCCAAACCGGTATAAAACTCTCCCAGCAGGCGGCCCCGATGGACCCACCCGGGACAAAACTCTCCCAACACGAAACCCCGGCAGTAGTGTCCCGCATAGTGGTGTAACCGTGTGGTGGTCGGCCCGTTTGATATGGGTGCGGTCACCGTGTGATCCTTCGAGAAAGCTCTCTACTTCTGACTCGAAACGATTTGGAGGCACAACGATGACCGCTCCTCATATTATCACCCCAGCTGGCCTGCTTGGCCAGGCGTTATCCCAGGCGTCCCCGGATTTGATGCGTTCCCTGCTCCAGCACGTGATTAACGCGTTGCTCTCAGCGGACGCTGACACCGTGTGCGGGACCCAGTGGAACAGCCTAGCCGCCCGACCGGGCACTCGGACGCGAATAATTCCTTCTCAGGAGTAGTCCTTCTGGAACTTCAGTTCCAGTTCCTCCAGCGAGTGGAACTTCGTCTCGGGAACGACCTTCCAGTAGAAGAGGAAGGAGAAGAAGTTGATGACCGCGAAGATCGCGTACGTGCCCGCGCCACCGACGGTCGCCATGAGCGGTGGGAAAATAACGGCGACGAGCGCGTTGGCAAGCCACAGAGTACCCACCGCAATGCCGAGGGCAGTACCACGAACAGCGGCCGGGTAGATCTCGGAGACGAGAACCCAGGACACCGTTCCAGACTGCTTGATGAACACGAAGATACAGACGATGCCAAGAACCAGCCAGGGCGCAAAGGTCGGGGCACCCGAGATGTTGCCGTCAGCGCCCAAGTAGGGGCTGATGAAGAAGGCAAACACGGCAGACAGCGCAGCCAGGGAAATGGTAATGCCAAGCTCCTGATACATGCCCACGTGCCGACGGGCGAAGCGGGCGACGAGCCACAGGCCGACGGCGGAACCGATTGCGGAAATGCCCCCGGAGACGACGTTCAGGGTGATGGCGTCTTCCATCGGAATGCCCGCGGCGTTGAGGATCTTCGGCGTGTAGTACATCGCCGTGTTGATGCCGGTCAGCTGGTCGGCGATACCGAGGATGATGCCGATGTAGAGAAGTTTGCGGGCCCACTTCACTTTGAGGATCCGCGACAGCGACCACTTTTCCTGAGCGGACTCGGCGCGCTGGACATCAAGCATCTCGTTGATTTCACTGGCAACATCGTCTTTCTTCTCATCGCGCACGCGCTTGAGGGAACCGATGGCCTCGACGATGCGTAGGTTGGCGGCATACCAGCGCGAGGACTCAGGCACCGTACGAATACCAATCCACAAGGCAATGGCGGGCAGCGAGCACAGGATGAGCATGTAGCGCCAGGTCAGACCATTACCCGCGCCGGTAACATCAGCGATGTTGACAGCGGTCTGGACGGCCTCCCACGCGACGGACGTGCCAGCATGGCCAAGCACATTCCCCGAAGCATCCACGGCATCACCGGTCAGGGTTACGGTAGGGCCGCCCTGCACACGAGCGATGACAGCGTTCATCGAGAAGGCCAGGAATTGGCCGAAGACGATCATCATCTGATCCGTCGCGACAAAGAAACCACGCAGCCGTTTGGGCGCAGTCTCACTGAGGAAAACGGGAACCGTCGCGGAAGCGCCACCAACCGCGAACCCGAGGACGATACGCGCCAGGTAGAGGACCCAGATGTTCGGGGCAATCGCACAGCCTATGGCGCCGAATAGGAAAATAATGGCCAGCAGCGTGATGTTATGGCGGCGACCAAAGCGGTCGGAGAGGCGTCCGCCGAAGAACGCGCCGGCGGCGGCACCAATGCACAGTAGGCCGCCGACCCAGCCTTCTTCGAAGGTGGTCATGTGCAGGCCACCGGCTCCTCCGGGCATGTACATGTATGGCAGGGCACCAGCGACGACGCCGGTGTCATAGCCGAAGAGGAGGGAGCCCAGCGTCGCGATGGCAGCAATTGCGCCCAGGGAGCACTTCGCACCGGAAGCAGGGGTCTTCTCGACGAGCTCGCGCACCCTGTCGGGTGTGTAGTCGTCAATCGTGGGAGTGTGTGGCATATGGTTCTCCTCTGCACTTCCTCGTCGGAGCGATCCGAATGAACGAGAGATCACCCATAGCATAATGCCGCGCCCGTGTACGCACCGCTCTCTGGCAGACACAACGCAGGTTGTGATCGCTCCCTGAGGATATCAAGGCCGAGGCCTTAGCGAACACCTCGTCATCGATGCATGGAAGCCCACACCCATGACCGTGTAGCGTGGAGGGGCGGGTGCAGCGCACCCGCCCCTCCACTCACAGAGCCGTCACACTCAGGCGTTCGTCGGGAAGTTCATTCCGACGTAGCCCACCTTCTCGCCACGCTTGGGCCAGCGGGTCGTGACAACCTTGGCCTTCGTATAGAAGCGCACGCCCTCGGGACCGTGAATGTGGGTGTCGCCCAGCAGCGACTCCTTCCAGCCGCCGAAGGAGTAGTAGGCGACCGGAACCGGGATCGGCACATTGACGCCGACCATGCCGGCCTCCACATCGACCACAAAGTGGCGGGCAGTATCACCGTCGGAGGTGAAGATCGCGGAGCCATTGCCGAACTCGGAGGAGTTGACGATCTCGATGGCCTCTTCGTAGGTGTCGGCGTGCACGACGACCAGGACCGGACCGAAAACCTCCTCGCAGTAGACACTCAGGTCTCGATCCACGTTGTCGAGGATGGTGGGGGCCAGCCAGAAGCCATCCGCATACTCCTCACCCTCGGGGCGGTAGCCGCGGCCGTCGAGGACAACGTTCGCACCCTTAGCCTCGGCCTCGTCGATCCACGTGGTGATGCGCTCCTGAGAGGAGCGGGTGATGACCGGCCCCATCTCGGAGGCAGGGTCAGTGCCAGGACCAACAACGATCTTCTCGGCGCGAGCCTTGATGGCGGGAACCAGCTTCTCCTCGATGCCGCCGACGGCGACGATCACGGGCAGGGCCATGCAGCGCTGGCCCGCCGCACCGAACGCGCCGGCACTAATATGCTGCGCGGCAAACTCAATGTCAGCGTCAGGCATGACGATCGCATGGTTGTTCGCGCCACCCAGCGCCTGGACGCGCTTGCCGTTGGCGACACCCGTGTCCTGCACGATGTGCGCGACCGGGGAGGATCCAACGAAGGAGATGGCGTCGATGCCGGGGTGGGTGAGAATGTCGGTGACCAGATGGCGGTCACCAGCGATGACGTTGAACAGACCATCGGGCAGGCCCGCCTCCTTGTAGAGGCGTGCGATGATCATCGATGCGCTCGGGACGGTCGAGGCGACCTTGAGGATGAAGGCATTGCCAGTAGCCAGGGCGAGCGGGTGCATCCACATGGGGACCATGGCCGGGAAGTTGAAGGGGCAGATACCCGCGACGACACCAACGGGCTGACGCAGTGTGTGCACGTCGACGCCGGTCGAGGCCTGATCGGTGAACTCACCCTTGAGAGCAGCATTGATACCGCATGCGAAGTCGACGGTCTCGCGACCACGGGCAATCTCGCCGAGGGCGTCGCCGTGCGTCTTGCCCCCCTCACGCACGATGGCGTCGGCGATCTCGTCCTGGTGCTCGATGACGAGCTGGCGGAACTTGAACATGATGTCCACGCGCTTGGCTAGGGCGGTGCGAGCCCATTCCTTCTGCGCCTGATGAGCGATATCGACGACCTGGTCGAGGCAATACTTGTCGGCCAGGGCCAGCTGATCGACGACCTTGCCGGTGGCGGGGTTCTCAACGTCGATGGTCTCGTCGCAGTGAGCGACATACTCTTCGCCATTAACCCACGGGTTGATAGTCATTGGTTTACCTTTCTTCCATTCATCCACGAATGGCGGAACAACTTTGTTCGGACAAATGCTACCATGTCCCCGGCAAACATGTCGCGATATCAGCAATACCAGCACCTTCCAAGGGAAATTTGTCCCGTCTATTGGACACACTCCCCCACTAAGACCTTCCACCGCCAAATTGCTCACCGTTTCACGAAGCGTTTCACGACAAGCCCCACGCGCGCACAGACTTCTAGCAAAAGGGGTGGCCCCGGAAAACTCCGGGGCCGCCCTCACACGCTCAGATCATCACAGGTAGTGACGCTGCGGCTTGCGGTCGCGCTGGTAGTCCTCGTAGGCGCGCTGCGTGGACTCCAACTCGGAGACCTGCGAGACGGCCACGTCCCACCAGGAGGATCCGGGCGGGTTGGGGCCCATCAGGTCGGTCTCGATGTGGATCATGGTCGCACGATCCGAGGCAGCTGCGGCCCTGTAGGCCTCCTTGAACTCCTCGATGCCGTGGGCCTCGATCACATCAATTCCCCAGGAACGGGCATTCGCAGCGATATCGACGCCGGCGATACGCTCGTTGTCCTCAAGGTGCGAGCCCGTGCCGCGCTGGCGGTACTTCGTGCCGAAGCGCTGGGAGCCGCGTGACTCGGAGAGGGCGCCGATCGAAGCGAAGCCGTAGTTCTGCAGCAGAACGTAGATGACCTTGATACCCTCCTGGGCAACCGTGGCCAGCTCCATCGGGAGCATCTGATAGCTACCGTCGCCGACGATCGAGACGACCTCGGACTGCGGGCGCGCCAGCTTGACGCCCATGGCGGCCGGCACCTCGTAACCCATGCAGGAGAAGGCGTACTCGACGTGGTACTGGACGGGGGTCTTCGCCTGCCACAGGGCCTGGAGGTCGCCGGGCATCGAGCCCGCAGCGTTGATAACCACGTCCTCGTCGCCCATGAGCTCGTTGAGCGCGCCGAAGACCTCGGTCTGTGCGGGCAGCGGGGCGTTGCCCACGTGGTAGCACTGCTCGACCTTAGCGGCCCAGGCCTCGCGCTCGGCGGCGATCTCGGCGGCGTATGCCTCGTCGACGCGGTAGTCGGCCAGTTCCTCGGTCAGAGCCGCGAGCGCCTCACGAGCGTCGGCCACGACCATCTCAGCGCTCTGCTTGGCGGCGTCGAAGGGCGTGATGTTGATGTTGACGAAGGAGACGTCGGGGTTCTTGAACTGCGTCTTCGAGGCCGTCGTGAAGTCGGAGTAGCGCGTACCCACGCCGATGATCAGGTCGGCCTTGTCGGCGAGGTGATTGCCCGAGTCACCGCCGGTCGAACCAACACCGCCGACTGAGCACGGGTGATCACAGTTGATGGCACCCTTACCGGCCTGCGTGTCCGCCACCGGGATACCGGTCACGGCCGCAAACGCACGCAGCTCTTCCGAAGCCTCGGAATAGATGGTGCCGCCACCGGCGATGATGAGGGGACGCTTGGCGGCGCGGATCTTGGCGACCGCACGCTTGAGGGCGGCGCGCTCGACGGGAGGACGGCGCACGTGCCACACGCGCTTGGCGAAGAATTCGATCGGCCAATCGTAGGCCTCGGCCTGGACGTCTTGGGGCAGGGCGATCGTGACGGCGCCGGTCTCGGCCGGGTCTGTCAGCACGCGCATACCGGCCAGCAGCGAAGGGATCAACTGCTCGGGACGGTTGATACGGTCGAAGAAGCGGGACACGGGGCGGAAAGCGTCGTTGACGGTCACGTCGAGCGAGGTCGGGTCCTCGAGCTGCTGGAGGACCGGGTCCGGGATGCGGGTCGCGAACTGGTCGGAGGGGAAGATGAGGACGGGCAGGCGGTTGGTCGTCGCCGTCGCGGCACCGGTCACCATGTTGAGCGAGCCGGGGCCGATCGACGCGGTCGTCATCCAGGTCTGCAGGCGGTTCGTCGTCTTGGCGAATGCCGCGGCCGCGTGAACGGCACCCTGCTCGTTGCGGGGCATGATGTAGGGCATCGGATTCTCACCCTCAGACGGGGCGATCTCGTTCTGCAGGAGCGCCTGACCGATGCCAGCAACGTTGCCGTGGCCGAAGATGCCGAAGGCACCCGCGATGAGGCTGCGCTCGACACCGTCGCGCTCGGTGTACTGGTTGGACAGGAAGCGGATGATTGCCTGTGCGACAGTCAGGCGCACGGTTCCCTTGTAGGCTTCTTTGCTCATGGGTTGTCCTTTCGAGGCTGTCTTACTTGTTCATGGGGAGTCGTGGATCCACTTCCTGGTTTTCCCAGGTCGCGCGAATCCAGTGGTGCGCCGGATCGTCGGGGGCCAGCCACACAAGGTCCTCGTTCGGGCCTGCCATGACGTTCAGGTAGTACATGTCGTAGCCGGGAGCGGCGACGCAGGGGCCGTGATAGCCGTGGGGCACGAGAGCGACATCGCCGTCGTGGACCTCGCAGCACAGGTCGATCGGGCGGCCGGGGCTGCCGTAGGTGCGGTGCAGACCAAAGCCCTTGGAGCCCTCGGGACCGTCTTCAATTTCGAAGTAGTAGACTTCTTCGAGCTCGCGCTCGTCCTCGGAGTCCTGCTCGTGCTTGTGGGCCGGGTAGGAGGACCAGTTGCCGCCCGGGGTGATGACCTCGCACGCCAGCAGGTGGGAAGTGGTGACGCCTTCGACAGCGAGGGAGTAGTTGTTAACCTGGCGCGAGCAGTCGCCGGCACCGCGCAAATCCACGCGAACCTGGCTCTTGGGATAGTAGGCGACGGGGATGTCGCGGGTGGCGATCGCGGAGGGGAAGGCGAAGCGGCCGCCGCTGGCGGAGGTGATGGTCAGGGTCTTGCCGCGTCCGACGTACAGGTAGTCGGTGACGCCAGAGAAGACGCCGCGGCGACCCTCCAGCTCGAAGGTTTCGCCATCGACATCGACGGTTGCACCTCCCGCGAGGGGCAGGACGAGGAGCTCAGCCTCGCCGGTTTCGACGACCTCGGAGGCTCCGGCCTCGAGGACGAGGACGCGCAGACCGGAGAAGGTCCAACCGGCGCGCTGGGGGTCAATATCGACGGTGAAATTGCCGTGGCCGGAGGAGCCGGCAGGAACATAAATATCGGGAAGAGTCATCGTAGTCTCCTGAAAGTTGGGCATCGGTGCCGAGGAAATAGAAAGGGAGGAACGAGGCAGGGGCTGGTCGGGTGGATTACGGGAGCCCCTCCGTTTCCATAAAGATGCCAAGTTGTTCTTGGGTCGGCATCGCGGTCGAGCATTCGATGTGCGAACACACGTAGGCTCCCGCGGCCGAGGCGTAACGGATGGTCTGTTCGAGGTCCCATCCTTCGACGAGGCCGTGGATAAGCGCGCCACCGAAGGCGTCGCCCGCGCCGAGGCCGTTAACAACGTCGACGTCCCAGGCTTCAACCCACACACGTTCGTCGGCGGTCTTGGCGAGGGTCCCTTTGGGCCCCTGCTTCACGATCGCGAGGCGAATGCCGCGCTCAAGGAGAGCATCGGCTGCACTCTCGGGATCGGAGACGCCCACGGCCATCTCGCACTCCTCGCGGTTTCCGACGGCGACGTCGACGCGGGACAGGACGGCTGCGACGCGCGAGCGCGCCTGCGCCATGCTGCTCCACAGATTGGACCGATAGTCGAGGTCAAGGATTGTCAGGCCGCTAGAAGGGCCACGGTGGTCGAGAGCACGCAGGTGCAGATCAAAGGAGGAGTTGCGCGACAGGCCGGTGACGGTGAACCAGAAGATTTCGGCACGCTCGACGGCACCCCAATCGATCTGATCCTCCCGCAGCTCCAGGTCTGGCGCACTCGGCTCACGATAGAAGTAGAGCGGGAAGGAGTCGGGCGGGAAAAGCTCCGTGAAGGTGACTGGGGTATGGAAGTCGCGCACGGTGACAACGTGGTCCGAGGAGACGCCGAGGCGCTCAAGCTCACGGGTAACGAAACGACCGAAGGGATCGTCCCCCACCCCGGTGATGACACCGGTGCGATGCCCGAGGCGTGCTGCTGCAACTGCGACGTTCGTTGGGCTGCCGCCGAGGAACTTGCCGAAGGTCTCGACATCTTCGAGGTGCACGCCAACTTGGAGAGGATAGATATCGATGCCGGAACGACCCATCGTCAGAATGTCGACATCGCGACGCTCAAGGGGCATGGTGACTCCTTTCCTCTCCATTGGGGTGGCCCATTAGCCTGATGTTCCAAGGATGCACTATCAACAAGCAATCGTCAATCTTTGTCCGTACAATATGTAACAGCACGTCGACCCCCTAGCCGACAACAACGCTGATACCATGTAACCGTATTAAATTAATACGACGCCGCGCCGCACATGAAGGTTTGACATGTCCAAAGCATTGCCCACTCCGGAAAACGCCCCCTACGTTCCGGACATTACCCTGGACCGCTCTTCTCCCGTGCCCCTGTACTTCCAGATCTCGGAGCCCATCGCACAACTCATTAACTCTGGAGCGTTACCCGCGGACACACGCCTGGAGGACGAGCTGTCGATGGCGGCAAGACTGCACGTCTCCCGCCCCACGGCACGACAGGCACTCCAGCGCCTCGTTGACCGCGGCCTCCTGACGCGCCGCCGCGGCGTCGGCACGATCGTTTCACCACGCCACGTCCATCGCCCCATGGAGCTCACCTCACTCATGCGCGACCTGGTCAACGCCGGCCACAAGGTACACACGACCATCCAGCACTACGAGGCACGACCAGCCACCGCTCAGGAAGCCGACACCCTGAAGATCACCGAGGGTACCCTTGTCGTCCACATTGAGCGCACCCGCTTTGCCGACAACGAGCCAATCGCGGTCCTCACAAACCTCATCCCGGCCGACATCGCTCCCACAATGCAAGAACTCGAGTCCGCCTCTCTCTACGACCTCATGCGCGAGCGCGGAGTCACCTTAGCCTCCGCACGTCAGATAATCGGCGCACGCAGCGCGACAACGAAGGAAGCGAAGCTCCTGTCTGAACACCGCGGCGCAGCTTTACTGACGAGCCAGCGCACAACATACGACCCTTCAGGTCGCATCGTGGAATGCGGCGATCACATCTATCGTGCATCCAGATATTCATTTGAGGCAAGCCTTTTTGCCCAGTGATTAAGCATTGACGTTTTGTCCTAACAAATTGTTGACAGGCGTAGGCGCTCGCCGTAGACTTGTTGCCGACAAAGAAAGTCGAGAGCGATCACAAAGGAGTGCTTCCCGCTATGTCCATCGAGTACACCCCCGGCCCCCTTCTGGACGCCGCGCGTAACACGCCCACCGCCCTGTGGAACGATTCGTCGGACCCGAGCGAGCTGGCACAGTCCATTTCCTTCGGTGGCGTCGGTGCCACCTGCAACCCAACCATTGCCTACACCTGCATCAACCAGCGTCGTGACGTGTGGCTGCCCCGCATCGCCGAGCTCGCCAAGGAAATGCCCGAGGCTACCGAGTCTGAAATCGGCTGGCAGGTCGTGCGCGAGCTATCACTCGAGGCCGCCAAGCTCCTCGTGCCCATTTTCGAGGCCGAGAATGGCCGCAACGGTCGCCTATCCATGCAGACGGATCCGCGCCTGGCCCGCAGTGCCAAGGCCCTCGCTGACCAGGCCGAGGAGTTCCACAACCTCGCCAAGAACATTATCGTGAAGATTCCCGCCACGTCGGTGGGCATCGAAGCCATCGAAGAGGCCACCTACCGCGGCGTCTCCGTCAACGTGACAGTGTCCTTCTCCGTCGCCCAGGCCGTCGTCACCGGCGAAGCTATCGAGCGCGGCCTCAAGCGCCGCGAGGCCGAGGGCAAGGACACCTCCCAGATGGGCCCGGTCGTCACCCTCATGGTGGGCCGCCTTGACGACTGGATCAAGGAGGTCGCCAAGCGCGATCGCCTGTTCATCGATCCGGGTCACCTCGAGTGGTGCGGCATTGCCGCCTTCAAGCGCGCCTACCAGGAATTCCAGAAGCGAGGTCTGCGCGCCCGCATGCTCTCCGCCGCGTTCCGTAACGTCATGCACTGGTCCGAGTTCGTCGGTGGCGACGTGGTCGTCTCCCCGCCATTCGAGTGGGCCAAGCTCATCAACGACTCGGACTACACGGTGGAAGAGCGCATGGACATCCCCGTGCGCGAGGACATTATGAAGACCCTGCTCTCGATCCCCGAGTTCGTCCGTGCCTACGAGCCCGACGGCATGACCCCGGAAGAGTTCGACACCTTCGGTGCCACCGTGCGGACTCTGCGCGGCTTCCTGCAGGCAGACGCTGACCTCGACGCACTGGTGCGCGACGTCATTATGCCTGCTCCGTGATCCACTCGGTGGCTCCGCACGATGCGTGTGGGGCCACCACCGGTCACGGTTTTTTGCTCTCCAGCACACCCCGCCCAGAAAGAAGCAAAGATGCTCAACATTGCCGTCATCGGCGCCGGCCGCATCGGCCACGTTCATGCCAAGACCATCGCCGCCCACCCCGGTGCCACCCTCGCCCTCGTCGCCGATCCTTTCGGCGATGCCGCACGCAAGCTGGCCGAGGTCTACAGCGCCCGTCACACGACCGACGTTGATTCCGTCTTCACCGACGAAGGCGTTGACGCTGTCGTCATCGGCTCCCCCACCCCTCTGCACATCCCCCACCTGCTCGCCGCCGCCAAGGCCGGCAAGGCCGTACTGTGCGAGAAGCCCATCGCCCTGGACATGAAGGACGTGGAGGCCGCCCACGACGAGCTGGATGCCGTGTCTGTACCCGTCATGTTCGGCTTCAACCGCCGCTTCGACCCTTCCTTCGCTGCGGCGCACGCTCAGCTCGAGGAGGGCAAGATCGGCGACCTGGAGAACCTGCTCATCATCTCGCGCGACCCTTCCGCTCCCCCGGCCGAGTATGTGAAGGTTTCCGGCGGCATCTTCCGCGACATGACCATCCATGACTTCGACATGGCCCGCTTCTTCCTGGGCGACATCGTTGAGGTGCACGCTTTCGGCCAGAACTTCAACGAGGAGATCAAGGCAGCTGGCGATTTCGACGCCGCCGTGGTCACCCTGAAGAACGCCGACGGAGTCGTTGCGACGATCGTCAACAACCGTAAGTGCCCGGCCGGCTACGACCAGCGCCTGGAGGTTCAGGGGTCGACGGGCACACTCAATGCAGACAACATCCGCGCCACGACCGTGCGCCTGTCCAACGCCGAGGTCACGGACGCGGCCGAGCCGTACCTTGACTTCTTCCTGCAGCGCTACGCGGACGCCTACCGCCTGGAGCTGACCGCCTTCATCGATGCGGTCGTCGCGGGCACGAAGCCCACCCCCTCCATCGACGATGCGATCGAGGCCCTGCGCCTGGCCGAGGCGGCCACGGAGTCGGCGAAGACTGGCAAGCCCGTATCACTGGCCTAACAGCGTCGCGAGAGTCCCGGAGGGGTTCCATCCTTCCCCGCCGGGACCGTCTCATTGTCCAAGGCCATCCAAGATGCATCTCATTTCTTCATACGGACGTACCTAGGCACCACTGTCGAGTCCCGCACACATGCTGATAGGCACACGTTCACACTCATCAGATACTTCTGAGTAAACTCCCAAATCCGCATATTTGTCTGGACAATCAAACAGGATGGCGTAGAATAGCGCTACCGACACACTGGCCCACACATCACCGCAACTCATAGGAGAGCTGCAATGACTCACGTCTACGATCCCGCAACCGCGATCAATGACCCCAACGGCATCACGTGGGGCATGCACCCCATCGCTTGGCGCAACGACGACATTCCCGAGGTCGGCGAATGGAACACCATCGACATCATGTTCGACGACCTGGCCGAGGCCGGCTTCGCTGGCACCGAGGTCGCAGGCTGGTACCCCTCGAAGGAAGAGACGAAGGAGAAGGCCGACGCTGCCGGCCTGAGAATCGTTGCCCAGTGGTTCTCCAGCTTCATCGTTCGCGACGGCCTCGAGGCCGTTATCCCGGACTTTCGCGCCACCTGCGAGTACCTGCAGTTTCTGGGTGCAACCCGCGTCGTTGTCTCCGAGCAGACCGGCTCGGTGCAGGGCATCCGCGACATCTGTATCTTCGAGAACAAGCCTGTCCTCAAGGAGGAGTGGCCCGTTCTGGCCGAGGGCCTGAACGAGCTCGGCGAGATTGCTCATGAGTACGGCCTTGACCTGGTCTATCACCACCACCTGGGCACCGTCGTCCAGACCAAGGACGAGACGCTGCGCCTGCTCGAGCTGACTGACCCGGACAAGGTCTCCCTGCTCTTCGACACGGGCCACGCGTTCGTGGGTGATGGCGACGTCATGGGCCTGCTGCGCGGCGCGATCGACCGCATCAAGCACGTGCACTTCAAGGACGTGCGCCCCGCCAAGATGGAAGAGTCACGAGCGGCCAAGCGCTCCTTCCTCGACTCCTTCCTCGCCGGCATGTTCACGGTTCCCGGCGACGGCACCATTGATTTCACCGAGCCCTATGCCTTCCTCGTTGAGCACGGCTACAAGGGCTGGATCCTGGTTGAGGCTGAGCAGGATCCGAAGATCGCTCCTCCGCTGGAGTACGCGCACATTGCGCGTGACTACGTGTTGGGCACGCTGCTGGGTCAGTGAGCAGCTTCGCGCGGTTCCTCAACTTCCCGCGCGAATCATGGAGGGGTGGAAGCGACTGCGTCGCTTCCACCCCTTATGTGCTGATATGCACGCACCAAGCACGGTTGGTGATTGACTCCCCCGCCACCCCCTATTGATCCGACGCAAGGAATACTCATGGACCTATCGACGCTGATTGCCCTCACCTGGGTCGCTCTCATCGCGGCCGCCCTCTTCGCCCTGGTCCCGCCTGTGAAGGGGTCAACGGGCGTCATGCTCGCTCTGCTCCTCATTGGTGATGCGATCGCCCTGTGGGCGTATCGGCGCGACGCGAATACGGCAATCTTGCGGCGCCTCGTGCCGTCAATGCTCGTCGGCGTGTGCCTCGGAGCGCCCCTTCGGGCGGTGAGCGCCCAGACACAGATGCGGCGAGTGATCGGCGTGATCCTCCTACCTACAGAGCGAGGCTCATTCCCATGTCGCGAAGCATCATAAAGGGGTTGAGACACTCCACCCCAAGCGCGGCACATGCGTCCGGAATCTTGATCCGTCTCTTCGATCTCGGCGCCGACTTTTCGTGCGTGACAACCACCCATCCGTTAGCTAGTGCGTGCGCGACGATCCAGGAGTCCGCAACGCGTTGAAACTCGATGACCGCTGGCGAATCATAGTTGTTCTTTGCCCACGCGATGACCCGCTGATAGCAGGCCACCACGCGCGAATCGGGAGCAACAAAATGTTGCTTATTCGCCCTTGCCCAGTCCTTGAGAGGATCACCGTCGCCCGCCTCGCCCAGTTCGTCGTACACCGACTTGATACTCACCGCGTGATGCGAGTCGAAGAGCTGAACGAGGAAGTCCCAATATCCGGGAGCCAGATCGAACGCATAGTACGCGTTTGCCGCATCGATGAAGACGTTCGTGTCGAGGACGTACATCTCTCACACCACCTGGAGATGTCTGGCCAGTTCGTCGAACACTTCCCTCTTGTGCGTGCCGATCATACGGAAACTTTCCGTGAATCCCGTACGCCCCTCCAGGGTGGAAGTGACAACCGCGGTCGCAAATGAACGCCCAAGACGCGCGGTCAGGGTGTTGTAATAGTTGCCACCGCCACTACTGCGTTTCTCACCACCGTAGTCAGCGCGCACCGCCTCTAGAAGCGCACCGTAGCGCTCCTCGTCAATCAGGCGAGCGCCGTGCAGTCTGTGGAGCGCGACCTCGGCAGACACCCCAAAGCGCCGCGCGACTGCACGGTAGTCCTGCACAGTTGTCACTCCATCGAAAGCTGTCAGCGCCTCGTCAGGCAGCAACACACATGCAGCGACGCGATTGCACCACGCTTCTTCGCCACTTCCGCCGAGCAAGCGGTCACCGCCCGACAGTGCGCTGTGGCCGAGAAGCAGGTGAGCAAACTCGTGCACGAGGGTGAAGTTCTGCGCGCTATACGGTTCGTCGGCGACGTTAACGAAAATTAAGGGGGCAATGTCGTCGTAGAGGCTAAAGCCTCGGAACTCGCGCGTAGAGAGGCGCCTCGCATTGTTCGCACCGACGACGCCGCTCCTCATAACGAGCACACCCACATCTTCAAGTGCGGCAACGATGTCGTGGCACCATTGTTGAGTCCCGGTGGCGGACACACGATCAAGGTGCAGGAGAGAACGCACACGGCGAGCAACTGCCCGCGGAGAATCCTGCACGTTCACCGAGCCTAGGAACGGGAGTTTATCCGCGCCCTGTTCAAGGGCGTAATCGTGATACCAATCCTGGAACTGCTGATACCGGTCGATCGTGTCGAGAAGATTCCCGGAGGGACGCTCGATAACGGTACTCTCACGGGTACGCATGTCGGCGATAGGCAGTGTCTCATCGGGCGGATCAGGCATGATGAGCGCACCGAGGGACGTGTGGGTGAAAGCCGCAAACTTTTCGAGATCGTGAAGAGTCGGCTGGCCACTTCCGTCCATCCAGTCCCCAAGTTTCGGAAACTTCGTCAGCGCTTCCTCAAAGGTACGCTCAGAGCGCTGGAGGGCCCACGAGAGCACGGGCTGGCTGACGGCGATTCGCGTGCTCATCGCGTTCCTCCTCCCACGCACATACCGATGTCATTATCGTACAGTGAGCCCCTTCATTTCCGTCTCCTTGGGATGTTTTCTCACCGATATCACCCGCGCCAAACGAGAGTCTCCTGCTACCGCACTCGTCATCGCGACGATCGTGGCAACGGTGCCGCTGCTCGTATAACAAAGATGTCGATAAAAAGGTGTCGGCGCGAGCCTCAGGCCCGCGCCGACACCCTCATCTCACGCCCTGGGGGTGCTCACAACGATCGGTAGAGCGTCACCGCGAGCATCGCTCGGAGGCTGCACCCCCGCCTGCAGAGTCAGGCTCTGCCCGTCCCACGAGCACTCCGCGCCCGGCGTGAGGATCGCGGAACGCGAGTAGTCGAATCCGCTCGGCAAACCCGACACCTGCGTGACGGACGCATCCGCCACCACGGCGACGTGGTCCTCGTGCGCGAGGAGGCGCACCCAGGCCTCGTCCAGGGTCGAGCGCGCGGTGACGGCCTCGATATCCGCGACCGGCAGCGCACGCACGCCGCGCAATTCCGAGCCGTACAAATCGTTCCACGCGCCCAGACCCTCGAGACATTCGCGCTGCTCGCGCGGGATCGTACCGTCGGCGCGCGGTCCCACGTTGAGGAGGAGGCGCCCGCCGCGCGAGACCACGTCCACCAGGTGTCGGACAGCAGCTGCACCGCTGAGGTACTGGTCCTCGTTCTCGGCACGGTTGTAGCCGAAGGACAGGCCGACGCCTCGGCAGTTCTCCCACGGCTTGCCGCTCGTCTCCGAGTCTCCCATGTGCTGATACTCGCTGGTCAGGTAATCCGCGTGGACGCCGCCGTAGCGGTCGTTCGTGACGCCCTCGGGGCGCGCCGCGTAGAAGTACTCGAAGAGCGTCCCCAAGCCGTAGGGACCGAAGTTCTTCCCCTCGTCCGGCCAATCGATGTCGTTCCAGATGACGTCGGGCTGGTAGCGGTCAATGAGGTCGCGCACGTGCACGAAGCAGTAGCGCGCGTACTCGGCGTCCTTCGGGCGACACAGATCCTTGCAGTCGTCCTCGGAGAGGATGGGACGCGCGGGCCGATAGTGCCAGTCCAGGCCACCCGAGTAGTACAGGCCCACTCGCAGCCCCTCATCGCGCGCGGCGTCCGTAAAGCCGGCCACGAGGTCGGTACACGGGCCTCGTCGCACGGTGTTGCGCGCGCCCGTCTCGGGGGCATCCCACAGGGTCACGCCGTCGTGGTGCTTCGTCGTCAGCACCGCGTACCCGGCACCGGCACGATGAAAGAGTCGCATCCACTCGGCCGGATCCCACGCGTCAGGATCCCACGCATCCAGGAACGCGTCGTACGAGGCCGAGCCGTACAGGTCCTTGTGCCTCAGCGCGGCCGGGGAGCCTGGGATACGAATCGTGTTGAAGTACCACTCCGCGTAGGAATTGTGAGTAAACCAGGCCTCCCAGTCCTCCTCGACGCCCAGCTCGCCATGGTCCTCAGCCCACGCGGGCACCGAGTAGGGGCCCCAGTGGACGAAGATCCCCAGCGGGGCGTCCTCGAACCACTGCGGGGTCGGGCGAGCCAGTGAGCTCCAGCGCTCGGAATCGTTCATCGTTTCGCTCATCTTCGTCACCGTCCTCCGAAGGCGCCCAGGGTAACGCCCTTTTCCAGCTGCTTCTGCAGGAACACGACCAGCAGAATCGACGGGATCGTCGTCATCGTGACCGCCGCCATGAGCGGACCCCAGTCGGTGCCGCGCTCACCCGAGAACATCTGCAGGCCCAGCGGGATCGTCGCCAGCGTCGAATCGTTGACCACGATGAGGGGCCACAGGAACGAGGACCAGTAGTCGATGAAAGCGAACACGCCGACCACCGTGATCGGAGCCTTCAAGAGGGGCAGGAGGATCTTCGTGAGGATCTGCCAGTCGCTGCAGCCGTCGATGCGCGCCGCCTCCTCGAACTCGAGGGGCAAGGACAGCAGGAACTGCCGGATCAGGAACGCCCCGAACGCCCCGAACGCGAAGGGCACGATGAGCGCGAAATACGAGTTCACGAGGCCCATGCGCTGCATGCCGATGTACAGCGGAATCACGAGGACCTCCTGAGGCAGGACGAGCGTGCCCAAGAACAGCATGAACAGGTGATCGCGCCCCTTAAAGCGCAGCCGCGCGAACGCGTATGCCGACAGAACCGACACGACGACCACGAGGGCCGCGCCGGACAACGACACGATGAACGAGTTGAGCACGACCCGACCGAAGGGAATCGAGCGCAGCGCGGAAGGATAGTTCTCCCACGCCACCTCGCTGCCCGTCGGACTGAAGGTAAAAACCTCGGTCGTGGGCTTCAGGGAGGTCGCGACCATCCACGCGAAGGGGAACAGGAACGCGACCCCAACAATCCCCAGCAGGACAACCGAAACAGCAGTCGACAGTCGTTTTTTGCTACGCATCGTAGTTCACCCACTTCTTCTGGCCCGCGAACTGCAGGGCCGTCACCGTCATGACAATCACGAAGAGAACCCACGCCATCGACGAGGCGTACCCGAGCTTGTCGAATGAGAAACCGTTGCGGTACAGGGACAACACGATCGTGTTGGTCGACTCTCCCGGGCCGCCCAGCGTCAGGAAATAGGGCTGCGCGAACACCTTGAAGGCGCCGATGATCGTCATGACCGTACAGAAGAACACGGTCGGGGAAATCATCGGGAAGACGACCTTGAAGAAGCGCTGCACGCCGTTACAGCCGTCGATCGTGGCGGCCTCGAGCACCGAGGTGTTCAGGCCGTTGAGCCCGGCCGTCAGGACCACGATGTTGTAGCCCAGGCCCTGCCACAGGCTCATCACCAGCAGCGACCCCATCGCCAGAGCGGGCTTGTTCAGGAATGGGATGTGCTCGATCCCGAAGACACCCAGCGCGGAGTTCACGACGCCGTGGTCGGAGAGCAGGAGGCGCCAGATCAGCGCGTTACCGACCATCGGGGTGACCACGGGGATGAAGAAAATGACACGCAGGATCCGACTGAGCCACTCCGGGACGCGCTGGAGCCAGTAGCTCAGGCCGATCGAGATCACGAGGTTGAGCGCCGTGTAGCAGGCCGCAAACACGACGGTGTTACGCATGACCGTCCAGAACGCGGGGTCCGCTCCGCTGAGCATGCGCTTGTAGTTGTCGATTCCGACGAAACGGCCACCCCCGAAGAGCGACCAGTCGAAGAAAGAGATCACGAGGGACGCGATCAGAGGCAGGACGATGAACAGCAGGAAGCCGGTCATGCCCGGAGCCAGGTAGACGAGGGCGCGCACGCCGTCGCCGCGCTTACCCGCGTCGCGCGCCTTCTTCGTGCGCTTCGAGGCCTTCGCCTCACCCGTATCCGCCGCGCCCGCTGGCGCCTCGCGGCCGGGTGTCACAGTGTCAGTGCTCATCAGCAGTGTCACCTTTCCATCACAGGGACCGTGGTGGGCCCGCCGGGCAGCGCCAACCATCGTCGTTAGCGCTAACGCCAAAGGACCCACTCAACGAGGCCGGGGAACCCGAGCAGGTCACCCCGGCCTCGTCAATGGGGAGCCGGACTCAGCCGGCGGAGTTCTGCAGATCGGAGAGGATATCCTGCGCGGTCTTGGTGCCGCGGAAGCCCTCGGGCGAGTACTGCTGGAAGGACGTGTTGATCTGGTTCCACGTCGTGGTCGTCACGAGCGGGGTGCCGTTCTCGAGGAGAACCTTCACCGCCTCGGCGCTGTCAGCAGGCTTGTTCGCGGCCCACTTGTCCATCGCGGACTCGACCGAGGGGACGGTTCCCTGCTTGTCCGCCACCGAGCCAATGACCTCGGGGGTGACCAGCTGCTTGAGAACGTCGAAGGCGGCCTGCTTGTCGGGGCAAGACTTCGAGATACCGAAGCCCGACCCCTGAATGACGGCTCGGGGCTGACCCGACGGGGTAGGAATGACCGCAACGCCAAGCTTATCGCCCAGCTCCTTCTCGAAGGAGCCGTACATCCACGGGCCGTCCACGATCATCGCAGCGGTGCCGGAGGTGAAGGCGGTCTGCGCGGGGCCGTCGTTGTCCGCAGCGTTCGGAGCAACCGCGACCTGCTCCTTGTGGACCAGGTCGAAAGCGAACTGGACGCCCTCGACGAACTTGGGATCCGTCAGCGTGTTCTTGCCATCCTTGGAGACCTGTCCACCAAAAGAAATGCCGAAGTCACCGGGCGCGTTGCCCAGGAGGAGCGGCTTGACCGCCATGCCATACTTGCCGTCCCCCGTCAGAGCCTTGGCGTCCTTGAGGAACTGGTCGGTCGTGTACGAGGTCGAGGGGGCCGCCAGACCAGCCTTCTCGAACAATTCACGGTTGTAGTACAGGACGTCGGGCTCGGCGTCGTAAGGCAGGGCCAGCACCTTGCCGTCGACCGTCATGCCCTGCATCATCGCAGCGTTGTAGTCCGAGGCCTTAATGCCAGCGGCTTCCATGTAGGAGTCGAGAGGCTCGAGGAGGCCGGAGAGCTCCTGCGCACGAGCCGCCTGCGTGGTCAGGATGCAGGGCGCATCCGAGGCAACCATGCGAGTCTTGACCTTGGTCCAGTAATCGTTGAAGGCCGGGCCGTCGAAGGTCAGGGAGAAGTTAGGGTCCTTCTCCTTGGCAGCATCGATGAAGGACTGCCACTGGGCGCGGTCATTGTCCGTGGAGACCCATGTGTACATCTGGTGGACCTGATCGGAACCGGAACCACCGCTGGACGAGGTGCTTCCCGATCCGCACGCGCCTGCGAGCAGGGCGAAGGCCGAGGCGGTCGCACCGAGTGCGAGGAACTTGGAGATAGTGGGGCGCACGATGCGCTCCTTCCTTGTCAGGGCACCGGGAGTTCCAGTGGTCGCGTCGCCTCTCTGTAACGCGGTTTGGGGAACCTACCCTCACGTGCCGTCTCTCGTCATTGAAATTGACAGGACAACTATACCATTCCCCAACCTGCGCACACAACCCTGATTTTAACTTCGATCACATTCATCCATTAACTCTCACTATCCTATGAAACTTCGTAGGAACGCAGGCAACAGGGTTTTCAATCGTTTCCATCAAACTCTTGCCGATCTGTCACTCATTCAGCTGGATTAAAGAGGGATTTTAGTCTGCGAGCACACCTCGCAGCGCCTCATCCAGGGAAATCTCCGCGCCACCAATCATGGCCTCCAGGCTCTCGAGCGTGTAGTGCGACGGGCCTGCCAGGAAGGCGACCATCGCACCGACCTCCGCCGGATCCACTCCCATGCGAGCCGCCCACGCGCGCCGGTACAGGCGCAGCTGAGTCACGAAATAGGCGACCTTGTCGGGCTTGGTCGAATCGGTCACCGGGCGGCCGCTCTTCCAGTCGACGACCAGGTAGCGCGGCCCATCGCCGCGTACGCGCTCGAACACGGCGTCGATACGGCCCTGGACGGACACGCCGCCCACCTCGACCGAGAAGGCTTCCTCAATCGCGACGGCCCGGTAGTCCGACAGCACTCCCGCCACAAAGGCACGGAAATTCTCGCGCAGCCGCTCTAGGCGCTCGCGTTCACCATCCGTCAGCAGGGCCTCCTCCGCCCCATCGTCGCCGCTAGCCAGCGCCGTGTCATCGCCCGCGACCACGTCGGCACCCGCAGTGATCTCCGAGGCCGGGTCCGCGGAGGCCAGGTGAAGCTCGCGCTCCACCCACGCGTGAAACACCGTGCCCAGCGCTGAGAACGAACTGGGACGCGTGGGCATCGGGCGACGCATATCGCGTGCGAACTCCTGTGCATCCTGCAGGAGTGCCGACACGGACGTCGCCGGAACGCGCTCGGCCCACAGGTCGACGATCGGCGTTTCCCGAGACAGGTGGTACTCCTCGATGAGAGCGACCGTATCGCGCACCGCGGGATCATCACCCAACTGCGCCAAGGCCTCGTACACGTCCTGATCCTCAGGCATCGCGTCAATCTGCGCTTCAACTGCCTGCGCCGCTGCCGAGGCGCGCTGACGCGAAGGCCCCGGATCCTGCGGGAAAGTCTCGAACTCGCGCACCCCCGCGGCGGGTTCATCGTCTTCGTCCTGATGCGGAATCGGGGCTATCAGACACCTGCCCTCCCCCACCGAGGACTCACCGGCGAGGTCACGCCAGCGCCCGTTGGACCACATCTGCGGGTCTTCGATGGTGCCAACCGAGCCAGACGAGGCATCCGGAGTATGCCCAAACAACTGCGCGCTGGCCTCCATCAGGTAGCGCGACGGATGCGTCACCTTTTTGTTAAAGCCAGACGTCCACGAACCCACCAGCAGCTGAGCGCTACGCGCGCGCGTCATCGCCACGTAGGCCAGGCGCCGTTCCTCGCGCTCCGCGTGTTCCCCGAGGGACGCGCCATACTCGCCCTCCAGCCACTTCTTGAAGGCAGTTGACGGGTTCTTTTCCCCATCAACGTCAAATTCGAAGGGCGGTAGGTCCACGCGGTCCCCGCGCAACGGGTGCGGTAGTGCACCAGCACTGGTCACCCATGCGGTATTCGCGGGAGGATCGTCGATCCACGACCGACTTTTGCTCTTATGCATCGGGAAGGAGCCATCGGCCAAAGCGAAGACAACAACCCCGTCCCATTCCAGGCCCTTCGAGCCGTGGACCGTCAAGATCTGGACAGCGTTCGGATCCGGCTCGCCCAGCGGCGCATCCAGCCCATCCTCGCGTTTCTCTGCCATGTCCAGATACGCCAGGAAGGACCCGAGGGACGCACCCGGCGTTTCCTTCTCGTATGCCGCAGCGACAGAAATGAACTCATCGAGTGCCGCGCGCCCACCCATCGACAGCGGATCCGCGATCACGTCATCGAGCGTGCCCATGATGAGGATTGCTCGCTCGACCTGCTCGGTGATGGAACGCCCCACGCCCTCACGAACCTGATGCAGGCGCTGGCCCAGCAGCCGCACGCGGCGCACTGCTTCCTCACTGATCGCGGGATGTCCCTCAGCCGCCCAACCGGGCGCTGGCGGGTTATCGACAGCATCCAAGAGCACGGCCTGGTGCGGGCTTGCCCCCTCCCCGCGCGCCAGGATCCGAGCCCAGTCACCCAGAGCCATCAAGTCGGCCGCCCCCAGGTCAATGCCTGCCAGCAGACGCGCGAGCCACGGGGACGCTTCCACGTCGTAGGCCAGCTCCAGCGCGGCGCGCACGTCCTGGACGGCCGGCTGATCGAGCAGACCGCCCAGGCCGACGATCTCCGTGGGAATGCCCGCCTCGCGCAGCGCGTCATCGATCAGCGGAAAATCACGACGCTGCCTACTGAGCACGGCGACGCTCCGGCGCTGACCGCCCTTAGTCGGCTGCGAGCGCACCCGCCGCACGAAATCAACCATCGCGCCCAGGGCCTCGTCGTAGTCCTGCGTGAAGGCAATGTCGACGGTTCCTGAACCCGCGCCGCCCCTGGGGACCAGGACCGGAGACTGTGCCTTCAGCTGCTGCTTGCTCACCTGGAAGGAAGGTACCTCCCGCAGGGGTGCTGCCACCCTGTTCGCAGCGTCCAGAATCGACACATCGTTGCGCCACGCGGTCGACAGCGTGAGCGTCTGTCCTTCTTCGGGCGCGCCCGTCTGGAAACGATCCAGGAAAGACTCCAGCGACGAGGCCGAGGCCCCTCTCCAGCCGTAAATGGCCTGATTCGGGTCGCCCACCGCGGTCACCGCGTGATCCGCGAAGAGTATCGACAGCAGATCCATCTGGATGACGGAGGTGTCCTGGAACTCGTCGAGGAGGACCGCGCGGAACTCCTCACGTAGAGACTCACGCACCGCAGGAGCTTCGCGCACGATGCGCGTGGCCAGGACCAGCTGATCGGAAAAGTCCAGGACGCCCATGTCACGCTTGCGCTGCTGGTAGACCTCGATGGGGTCGAGGAGGGCAATGCGACGCCGATTCACGTCAATGGCATCGCGAGACTTACTGTTCCCGCGCCCCACCTGCTCCAGCTCGCGCCCGAATTCCTCCAACGCCTCACGAGCACTGCCCACCGTGTATCCGTGCTCTGCGATCTCGCCTGCCAGGTGCAGTACCTGCTCGACGACGCCGGTCGGTGTGAGCGTGTCATCCAGGTCGGTGGGCCACGCCTCGACGATCTGAGTCATCAGGTCGATCGCGCCAGCCTCGGAGAGCATCGAGAAATCGGGGTCGAGGCCGATGCGCATCCCGTGCTCGGAGACAATGCGTTCCGCAAAGGAGTTGTATGTCAGTGCCACAGGGTCTTCGTCGAGGCGCTCACGCAGCCGGGGCATCTCGCGCGACAGCAGGCGGATGCGTTCGCGCAGGCGCTCCCCCAGCTCACCCGCAGCCTTGCGCGTGAAGGTCAAACCCAGGATCGACGACGGGCTCAGGTCCGGATGGTTCGCCAGGAGCCAGAGCACGCGCATGGACATGGTCTCGGTCTTACCAGACCCCGCCCCCGCCACGACGAGGAGGGGACGGCGCGGGGCCTCGACTACTCGCACCTGCTCTGGCGTCGGAGTCTTCGTCGCATCGACGATTGCCTGGATCTGCAGAGCACCGAGATTCATTGCACAATCCTTTGCCACGTCACTCCACCACCTTGTGGCCGCGCTCGCGCGCCGGGCACAGCCGATCGAAGGGACAGAACAGGCACGCCGTCTCCGAGGGGCGTGCCTCAAAGTAGGGTCCACGCGCGTCCGCCACGACCGCACGAAGCTTGGTGTGCCATTCCTGCAGGGTCTCGCCCTCCAGGGCTGACTGGTCGAAGGTCTTTGGCTTATCGCCACCGAGCAGGGCAATGCGAGCCCCCGCGACCTTTTCGCCCGAAGCGATCAAGGCCATCTGATATGCCGCTAACTGCGCGTTATCGGGGACGTTCTTCGCCGTATATCCGCTCTTTCCCGTCTTCAGGTCGGTGACACGCACGCCCTCATCAACGTGTTCGAGGCGATCCATACGGCCGCGGATCGTGACGCCATCAACCTCAGCGCAAACCGACTGCTCGACCTCGACCCGGCCGGGAACGCCCTCCACGTAGGACGCCAGGTTGTTCACGATGTCGCGCGCGTGGCGGTCGGCGACGCGCCCCGCCCACGTGTCCAGGTTGTAGCCCAGCTCATCGATGCGCGCCTCAAGCGCCTCGGTCAGTTCCTCTGGCGTGCCGTGTGGATGTTCCTCGGCGACCGCGTGAACGAGGGTACCCAAGCTGGCTGCAGCGTTCGACGGTCCGTCGGCTCCGATGGTGGTGAGGAACCATCGCAGCGGGCACGACAGCGCACGCTCGAACTGCGAGGGAGACAGCGTGATCTCACCCGTGTACTCCTCCTGAGTCGTCGGGGTACCGCCTGCCCCCAGCCAGCGATCCGGCTGCGCCGCAAGCACACCTTCGCGCGCCATGAGTGCCAGCAGGGTGGCGGCCAGCTGCGCATCGGCTGGCTCGTCGGGGTTGGCGGCGCGCGCCCGCAGGTCCGCGATGTGCCCGGACAGAGACAGAGGTGCCTCCACCGGATCCACCGGCACGATGTCGTTCTCGCGCGGCGTGCCCGCCAGGCGTGCCACCAGGTCAAAAAACACCGAGGGCGCCGCGTCCTCCGAGCGCACCGCACCGGCATGCACAATGCACCGTGAGCGCGTCACGGCCGCGACAAAGAGGCGATACTCGTCGTCCAAAACCGCGCGCCGGGCGGCCCGCGTCGAGTCGATGAGCTCCTCGCGCCCATCCTCGCCCACGGCGACGCGACCCGCACCCACGTCCGCAAGCAGGTCGGCGCGCAGGATCCGGTCGCGCAGCCGCAGATTCGGCCACGCCCCGTCCTGCAGGCCAGCGAGGACGACGACCTGCCAGTGGCGGCCCATCGCCTGCGCGGGAGTGAGGACTTCGACGCCACCGGGGCGCACGCCCACGCGCGAAATCGTGTCGATCGGGACCGAGCCGGACAGCAGCTCAGACGCGAAGCGGACGGCGGAGCCCGCGGGGTTGCGTTGCTCCCACACGTCGGCAACGCGTAGGAGAGCCACGACAGCGTCCAGCTGATCGTCGTACCAGCCCGACGACTCATCCGACGCGATAGCCCGCGCGCGCCATTCGCCCGCCACTCCGGAGGCCTCCCAGAGCGACCACAGGCGCTCCTGGGGGCGAGCGCTGCCGCTCATCCCCAGCTCCCACAGGCGTACCGCGGTCTCGAGGGGGCGCGCGAGCATGGAGGCGGCCTGGGCACGCTTGCCGCCCGCCTGCTCAGCCTGTTCAAGGGCAGGCCGCCACGTCTGCGGGTCACTGACGAGGTCCGCCATGGTCAGCGGGATCAGCGGCGCCTCGTCGCCCGCCTCCTCGGCGGCCTGGGCGCGCGCGGCGTTCAGACGGCGCAGTAGGCGGTGGACGGCGAGGGCGTCGGCGCACACGAGGGGCGAGGGCAGCAGGCGCTCGGCGAGTTCGCGGCGCGCGGCCGCCTCCGTGTCACTCTGTCCCGTCGGCATGGTCACCAGGTCCAGCAGCAGGCGCGTCGTAGGCTGAGTCGCGAAGTCGAAGGCACGGCTACCTCCCGCGACCGGCACGCCCCCGCGCGCCAGGTAGCGGCTAGTTTCGGCGACCATCGACGAACTGCGCACGATGACGACCTGCTCCGAAAAATCGATGCCGTCGTGCAGGTGGTGGGCCCGCAGGGCACGCGCGATGAGCGCACCCATCTGCGAGGGCGTGGCACCCAGGTGCGTCACCAGGCGTCCCTGGGGCGCATCGTCCGAGACACCGGCCTCTCGCCGGGCGGGCGATCCCGACTGGGCGATGCGCGCGCAGGCCTGGCGCGCCAGCTCACGCACGGCACAGGACATGTCGTAGACCTGGCCGAGCTCCGCAATCTCAACGCCGAGGAGGGATGCGAGCCTGCGGTCCAGGTGCGGTTCGCCGCCGCGATATCCGGCCACGGCCACGTCGGAATCCGAGAAGGCGACGATTCGGGCACCCGCGTCGCGGCACGCTGCCAGCAGCGTCAACGTCGACGGCGTGCAATCCTGCAGGTCATCAACGATCACAACGTCGGGCACCGGGCAGGGCGCCTGCACCCCGCGAGAGGGCGCATCCTTCTCCCACGCATCGATCAGCTCAGCCGCGAGCGCCTGGATGCGCGACAGGTCCACACGCAGGGTCTGCGGGTACTCCGGGGAGTGCTCGGGCCCCTCCTCCAGCGCGGCGATGATCGCGCCCGCCCCCTGCCACTCCGGCCGACCAAACCTGGCCCCGGCCTCGGACAGGGCGGACGCGTCCATCCCGGCCTCGCCCGCGCGGGCCACCAGGTTGCGAAGCTCCGCTCGGAACGCCGGCATCGCGCGCATCTGCGGGCCGATATCCTCTGGCCACGGTGCCTCCACCGACTCCAGGGCCTCGGCGAGCATCTGATCCTGGGCCGCGCCCGTCACCAGCTCCACGCCCTCCAACGGCACGTCGCGCTGGGTGCGCCACGTGGCCACCACCTGATACGCGAAGGAGGCGGGCGTGCGCACCGGGCGAACCACGTCCGGGCCGAGAGCCTGGGCGCGCGGAGTCAGCACATCGGCTCGCGTACGATCGGGAGCAAGAATCAGCGCGCTGCGCCCCCGAGAGGCCGCCTGCTCGAACACGGCCAGGGCACACGTCGAGCGGCCCGACGACGGGGCACCACGCGCAATCACGTCACCCAAGCGCGCCGCGTCCACAACCGCACGCTGGCGCGCGTTCAGCTCCGGCAGACGCCACCAATCGGCGCCGCGGCTGCGCAACCTGACCTGAATTTCGCTCATAACGCAATACTCGCAGACCCCACCCACATCTGCGGCACATATGATGGGCGTGACGACATTTACCAGCAAGGAGTCATCATGGAGATCTTCATCGGCATCCGCGACAACACGCGTCAGCTCGGTCTCGACGTCGACATGACCGAAAGCGAGCTCATGGCCAAGGTTCACGAGGCCCTTGCCGCCACCAACGGCGTCCTCGACCTCACCGACACCAAGGGCCAGCGCACCCTCGTGCCCGCCCAGGCCCTCGCATACGTGCAGGTCGCCGCCAAGTCCGAGCGCCGCGTCGGCTTCGCGATCCACTGATGCGCTGATCGCGCCCACACGAACGAGGCCGGGGAACCCGGGCGGTCACGATGTCGCCCGAGGAACCCCGGCCTCGTCAATGCCTGCGGCCTCAGGCCTTCAGGTGAATGTCCCTCATGCGCTCCCCGTGGCGCTTAATCACGTACTCCGTGATCTCATCGACGTTCTCCGGGGAGACCGCCAGCGACGGGTAGGTGAACAGCGTCGCGCGCACAAGGCCGAGGGCCTCGCCCGCCACGCGACGACCCCACAGGGACAGACGCGAGGACAACTGCTCATCCGCCTCGATCTGCGGGCCCAGATGCGCGCGCACCCAGTGTCCCTGTTCGAAGGGCCACACGTCCTCGATCCCCTCAAACAGGCCGTGCACCTGCGCGACGCGGATCAGCATGTCGCCCAGCATGCCGCGCGTAATGAACGTCTTGACAGCTCGCTCCGCGAACGTCGTGGGTCGCGTGCGCGCATCCAGATCGTCGTACGCGCCCGAGAACGCGTCGGCGGCCGCCAGCAGGTCAAAACCGCGATGCTCGCTCCACACTTCCAGCTGCTGGTAGAGCTTGAAGCACCGCGCCGCCATGCGCGCATGCTCCACGTGGGCCTCAAACGTGGGGGCCTGCTCGCCGTCCTTCGCCAAGCGCGTCATAAACGCGAGCGACGAATAGGCGAGAATACCAAGGACTTCAGCGTCGTCGGCGGGGACGGAATCAAACTCGTGTGCCATGGCTCCAGCATAGTGCCTGACAAGCCGCGCGGTGTGGTGCATTCGCCCCTCTTCTTGACATTTGGCGGTCTTCCCTGTGACCAGCCCCTCGCCCGCGAACTGCTCCCACACGATTACACTGAAAGACGACCACCGGACGACCGGTCGCATTTTTGAATAGGTAACACGTACGCGCGGACGCGAATCCCCGCGCCAGATAATGCGCGATCGGCACCGACCCCAACCCCGGAATAGCCCGGGAGACAAGGTAGATCGTGACCAACACGAGCACTGAGGCAACCGTGCCCACCCCCGACGTCGACGCCACCGAAAAGGCCACCCCGGCCTCGTCCGTCGAATACTCCGCAGGCGTCGTCCGCCTCGGCAACATCAAGCCCGCAGCTCCCGAAGAGGAAGAAGCCACCCCGGATATCACGGGCAAGGGCGAGGACCTCGACAAGAAGTCCTTCGCCGACTTCGGCGTCACCGACCCCATCGTTGACGCCCTCGAAGACAAGGGCATCACGCACCCCTTCCCGATCCAGGCCCTGACCCTCGGCCCCGCGCTGGACCGCCACGACATCATCGGCCAGGCCAAGACCGGCACCGGCAAGACCCTCGGCTTCGGCATCCCCGTCCTCGAGGACGTCATCGCGCCGGACGAAGAGGGCTACGAGGACCTGCTCAACCCGAACCAGCCGCAGGCGCTCATCATCCTGCCGACCCGCGAACTCACCAAGCAGGTCGCCCAGGACCTGCGCGAGGCCGCCAAGTACCTGTCGACCCGCATCGTTGAAATCTACGGCGGCGTCGCCTTCGAGCCCCAGATCGAGGCCCTCCAGCGTGGTGCCGACATCGTCGTGGGCACGCCCGGCCGCCTCATCGACCTGCTGCGCAAGGGCCACCTGCACCTGTCCGGCGTCGAGAACGTCGTCCTGGACGAGGCCGACGAGATGCTCGACCTGGGCTTCCTGCCCGACGTCGAGACGCTGCTGGGCCGCGTCCCCGAGAACCGTCACACCATGCTGTTCTCCGCGACCATGCCCGGCCCCGTCGTGGCACTCGCCCGCCGCTTCATGGTCCAGCCCACCCACATCCGCGCGCAGGATCCCGACGACCAGAACCAGACCGTCAACACGGTCAAGCAGGTCATCTACCGCGTTCACGCCATGAACAAGGTGGAGGTCGTCTCGCGCATCCTCCAGGCCGAGGGTCGTGGCCGCACCGTCATCTTCTGCCGCACCAAGCGCACCGCCGCCCGCCTGGGCGAGGACCTCACCGCCCGCGGCTTCGCGGTCGGCGCGCTGCACGGCGACCTCGGCCAGGGTGCCCGCGAGCAGGCGCTGCGCGCGTTCCGCAACGGCAAGGTCGACGTCCTGGTCGCCACCGACGTCGCCGCGCGAGGCATCGACGTCGACGACGTCACGCACGTCATCAACTACCAGTGCCCCGAAGACGAGAAGATCTACATCCACCGCATCGGCCGCACGGGCCGCGCCGGGCACTCCGGCACGGCCGTCACCTTCGTCGACTGGGACGATACGCCGCGCTGGTCGCTGATCTCCAAGGCACTGGGACTGGGTGTGCCGGAGCCGCTCGAGACCTACCACACCTCCCCCCACCTGTTCACCGACCTGGACATCCCGGAGGGCACGACCGGTCGCCTGCCGCGCGCCAAGCGCACGCGCGCCGGCCTGGACGCCGAGGTCCTTGAGGATCTGGGCGGCTCTGCTCCCCACTCCGAGGGACGAGGCCGGGGCGGCCGTTCCGGGTCGCGTTCGGGTTCGCGTGGTGGCTCGCGTGGTGGCTCGCGTGGTGGCTCACGTGGTGGCCGCGGTCGTTCGTCGCGTGGTGGTTCGGCTGCTTCCTCCGACGCGTCGCGTTCGCGCGGGTCGCGTCGCGGCTCCCAGGACGGCGATCGCACGCTGAACGCCGGCAAGGGCGGCCGCTCCGACCGCGGCACGCGTGGCCGTGGCCGCGGCGAGCATTCGCAGCGTTCGGGTTCGGCTGATGGTGGCGCGGCTGGTTCAGCTGGTGCTGCCGGTGCTGCTTCTGAGCGCGCTCCCCGCGCCCGCAAGCGCATCCGCCGCCGCAAGGGCGGCGAGTGAGGCGCTAGAGCCGCTGCGCTGATACGACATGCGGAGGGGTCCAAGCCGAAAGGCTTGGGCCCCTCCCCTGTTTTGGGGCCTCAGGGCGCGGCAAGATTCAACCTGATCGGGAACATTCAACCCGTTAGGGAAAATTCAACCCGATCAGAAGGGGTTGAATCTTCCCGATCAGGTGTAACACCTCATCGGTAACAAGCTTGTACGTGGATATCCTCGCTGACACTGCACATGCCGGCATCCAACAGGCCCAGGTCAAGCAGCGCTGCACCCGATCCGTCGCGCTACACCCGATCAGAAGGGGTGTAATGCCTACGGATCGGGTGCACCGCCTCCCACAACAAGCCCAACC